>CALHKJ010000079.1 GCA_938033975.1 uncultured Saprospiraceae bacterium
AAAAATGGAATACAAAAACACCGATACTGTTAAAACAAAAAAGTTTAAATGCATCCAACGCTTACGCAAAATGTATAACTAGTATTAAACTTCTAATATGACTGAAGATCAAAAATTGGAACAGTACCAAGATATAATCGACAAGCTTCATGAAGGTCTGGAACTGACTGAAATTGAAAACTCTATTGTAAAATCTGATGATGATTTTAAGAAATATCAAAAAGATCATCTCCAAATAGAACAAGCAATCACGCATAATGCAATGGAAAAGAAACTTTCAGAATTAAACGAGCTGGAGAAAAAATATAAGAGTGAACCGAAAAGAAAAAGAGGCTTAAGTCGACGCTCCTATCTTTTGTTAGCCGCCTCTAGTATCCTGCTTCTATTAGCATACTTTTTTGTAAACAGTGGGGATGATGCTTATGATGGCGATTTTCTAGCACATGAATCTGTTATGGATTTTACAGATCCCGAAACTACACGTAGTAGTAATAATTCTGACACTAAAAATCCTTATGCACAATACTCAAGTGGTAAATACAGAATGGCAATAAGTACTTATAAAGAACTTATTGCTACTGATGACAATCCTAAACATAAGTTTTTCTATGGTGTTTGTCTTTTGAGAGAAGGCAAGTGGAAAGAAGCTGAAACGGTCTTCGAAAACGAAGAACTTAAAGCTCTTAGAAACTATCCTTTGAACTACAATTTAGCAGTTGCAAAAATAGGTTTAGAAAAAACTGATGAGGCTTTAGACCTATTAAGTAATCCTAGTTCAGGTAACGAATTATTTAATAGAGAAGCCGAGAAATTAAGAAACAAAATACAAGGGAGACTTGATCGATAATACCCTTCAGTAAACTAGTATAAAGTTATCTCTCTATATTTCTTTTCTAAGTCTAGCTACCGGAATATTCAATTGCTCTCTATATTTAGCAACAGTTCTTCTAGCAATATTATATCCTTTTTCTTGTAAGAAGTCCTTAAGTTTCTCATCCGATAGTGGCTTTCTTTTATCTTCTTTTGCGATAATATCAGAAAGTATATTTTTCACCTCTAAGGTAGAAACTTCCTTTCCGTCTTGCGTTTGAAGTGATTCAGAGAAGAAATCTTTTAGTCTCTTTGTACCAAACTCTGTCTGAACAAACTTACTATTAGCAACCCTTGATACAGTTGATATATCAAGACCTGTTATTTCAGCAATATCTTTAAGAATCATTGGCTTCAATCTTCTCTCATCTCCAGTAGTAAAGAAATCATACTGAAATTGAAGTATTGAATACATCGTGTTGTACAAGGTATCTTGTCTCTGCTTAATCGCATCTATAAACCATTTGGCAGAATCAATCTTTTGCTTAATAAACATGATTGCTTCCTTCTCTTTTGCAGATGCTCTTCTTCCAGATGTGTTGACCTTAAAGCTTTTCAACATATCAAGATAGTTATCATTGATCATTAGATCAGGAGCGTTCTTACTATTTAGAATTAACTCTATTTCTCCTTCTCTATTTGTAATGATAAAATCAGGAACGATGTATTGATTTGAATTTGAAATATTCTGAACATGACCACTTGCCGGCTTCGGATTCAGTTTCAAAATCTCATTTATTGCATCCTTCAATTCATATTCAGATAAGAATAAATTCTTTTGCAATTTTTTATAATGCTTCTTCGTAAACTCGCTAAAATGATTCATCAATATCTTTAGAGCATTCATTCGTGCTCTCTTGATAATTGGCTCATTGCTATTAGATTCTTTCTGACTTAATTGATTTATAAGACTCTCTTGCAAAGATCTCGAACAAATTCCTGGAGGATCAAAGGTCTGTACCATTTTGATAGTCTGCTCAATCTCAGTCTCTGTAGCAACTACATTCTGAGAGAACAACAAATCATCTATAATTGAAAAAGCATCTCTTCTTAAATAACCATCGGCATCAATACTTCCTATCACTTGTTTTGCAATAATCATTTTTCGATCATCTTCTATTTCTTGCATGCCCAATTGAGCTTCTAAATACTCATGGAAAGTATCAGATACAGCAATAGGCATCTTTTTGGTTTCTTCTTCGCTAACAAACTTTTCGCCAGTTAGTCTATATAAGGTAGGATCATCTTCTATGTACTCATTCAAATAATCATCCAATTCAAACTCATCATCATCTTCCTTAGATTCATTTTCTAAGTCATAGATTTCTGAAAGCTCGTTTTCTTCTCCTTCATCCAATGCAGGATTTGCTTCTAATTCCTCCTTTATTCTTTGATCCAATGTTGCTGTTGGTATCTGTAACAACTTCATAAGTTGAATTTGCTGCGGGGACAGCTTTTGCAACATTTTCTGTGATAATCTCTGCTTTAGCATCTTATGTTATTTACCTGTTATTAAACACTATATTTGAAAGGTATGTTCTAATTCTATATAAATTAACAAGAATGGGTCAAACATACATTATAAATAACTTTAATGCAAAATCCATTCCAAATTAATTAGTTACACATTATAAATATTTATAATATGTCTACAAATGCCCGTATTTCCTCAATTAGAGAGCATTTAAAAAAACATCATTTAGATGCATTGGTGATACCAAGTAGCGATCCTCACCAGAGCGAATATATAGCAGATCACTGGAAATCCAGGGAGTGGGTATCTGGTTTCGACGGATCCGCTGGAATAGCAGTTATTACTATGAATCATGCTGGTCTATGGACAGATTCGAGGTATTTTCTCCAAGCAGAGCAACAATTAGAACTATCTGAGTTTCAATTGCATAAAATTGAAAATAGAGAATCTCCTGGATTCAAAGAGTGGCTTTCTGATAATTTAGAGGAGAATGCCACAGTTGCTATTGACGGATGGAGTATATCCAAGAAGCAAGTAAATAGTATACGTCAAAGTCTAAATAAATCCAATATTCAATTAATTACTCATTTAGATATAATTGCTTCTGTTTGGACCAATAGACCAAGCCTTCCAATTTCAAAAGCATTTTTATTAGAAGAGGAGTTTTCTGGTCGCAGCGCAAGTGAAAAAATCAAAGTTTTACGTAAGCATATTTTCACAAGTAAAGCCCAGCATTATTTAATTTCTGACTTAGCTGAAATTGCTTGGATATTGAATATTAGAGGGCAAGATATTGAATGTAATCCTGTAGTCATTGCCTATCTCATAGTAAGTTTAGACTCTATTACTTTATACATAAATGAAACCAAGACTCTCGATATCAAAGAATATTTGAATAGTATAAATGTAACTGTTCGTGAGTATGCAACTATAAATAAAGATGTTCAAAAACTAAAGGGGAAAATTTTAATTGATGATAGTCTGTGCAACGCTGCTCTCTATGATTTAATTGATAGGGAGTCAATTGTAAATATAAGTAGTATCGTATCAACTCAAAAAACAATTAAAAACAAAGTTGAGTTGGAAAACTTCCGAAAGGCAATGATTAAAGACGGTATAGCTCTGTCCAAAGCATACTACTGGTTGGATAAAAACATAGATAATGGAGTAAGCGAATTTGAGTTTGGAGAAAAGCTTGCTGAGTTTAGAGGAGAGCAGGAAAACTATTTTGGAGAAAGTTTTTCACCAATTGTGGGATATAATGGTAATGGTGCAATCATCCATTATCGAGCTGTAAAAGAGACTAGCTCGATAATAAATAGAAACGGTATGCTTCTATGTGACTCGGGTGCTCAGTTTAAAGAAGGTACCACAGATATTACTCGAACATTTTGTTTTGATACCCCAACGGCAGCACAAAAAAAAGCATACACTTTGGTTCTAAAGGGACATATTGGTCTTGCTTCTGCCAAATTTCCAAAAGGTACAAAAGGTGTACAATTAGATATTTTAGCACGAATGCCATTATGGAAAGAGAATATGAACTATGGTCATGGTACGGGGCATGGTGTCGGGCATTTTTTAAATGTTCATGAAGGTCCACAAGGTTTCGATTCTGGTAATTCGTCAAGAGGAAAATATCCTCTAATGGAGGGGATGGTGACATCTAATGAACCTGGCTACTATGAAGAAAGCAAATTTGGAATCAGAATTGAAAACCTTATTGTAACAAAACAATCATCAGAAGCAGGATTTCTAGAGTTTGAAACCATTACTCTCTATCCTATTTACACAAAACTGATCGAATTAGATCTTCTTAAAGAAGAAGAAAAGCAGTGGATAAACGATTATCACGCATTGGTTTGGGAAAAATTAAGTCCAATGCTTGACGAAGAAATCAAGAATTGGCTTAAACCTCAATGTTTGCCCATTTAATTTCATTTTTTGCTTTAATAAAAATGATAAATAGTCTTTCTTTGCATAAAATTAAAATACGAGACAATGTCAGGAGGAAATAATATAAAATGGGGAAAGAAGGGAAGTTGCTTAGGCCTATTTCTATTCGCCTTGTTTCTCTTCATCGCTTTACTTATAGCGCTCTATAACCACAGCGATGGAACAATTATGTAAGATTAATACTTATTCTAATAATTAAAACCCTTCTTCGCAAGGGTTTTTTTATACCTAAAACAATACAATGAATCTAGATTTTTTACAACAACTTGGTCTTGAAGCCAAAAATGATGGGACTTGGACAGGTCTTCAATCTCATGCCTCTTCAGAGTACATAAGTTCATATTCCCCAGTTGATGGAAAGCTAATCGGTGAAGTTAGTACAACACAAAAGGATCAATATGAAGAAGTAATCTCAAAGGCACAGTCTGCTTTCCAAATATGGAGAAAAATGCCTGCGCCAAAAAGAGGAGAAATTGTACGACAATACGGAGACGCCTTAAGAAAACATAAAGATGCCCTAGGTCGACTTGTATCATACGAAATGGGTAAAAGCCTACAAGAAGGATGGGGAGAAGTTCAAGAAATGATTGATATATGTGATTTTGCAGTCGGTCTTTCCCGTCAACTTTATGGATTAACCATGCACTCTGAACGTCCAGAACACAGAATGTACGAACAATGGCACCCAATTGGAATTGTAGGTATTATATCTGCTTTTAACTTTCCTGTTGCCGTTTGGGCTTGGAATTCAATGATAGCGCTTGTTTGCGGTGATGTTTGTATTTGGAAAGGAAGTGAAAAAACTCCTCTTTGTAGCATTGCATGTCAAAAAATACTTTTAGACATCTTAAAGGAAAATAATTTGCCGGAAGGCATATCATCGATAATTACTGGTGATGTAACGGTTGGCAAATGGATGACAAGTGATAAAAGACTTCCACTTATATCTGCTACAGGAAGTACAAGAATGGGAAGAGCAGTCGGTAAGGATGTAGCTGAAAGATTAGGACGATCCTTATTAGAACTTGGAGGAAACAATGCTATTATTATTACTCCGTCTGCAGATCTAAAGGTTGTATTGACTGGTGCTGTATTTGGGGCAGTTGGTACTTGCGGACAAAGGTGTACTTCTACAAGAAGACTTATTATTCACGAAAGCATTTACGATAAGGTAAAAGAAAACTTAGGGGCAGCTTACACTCAACTAAGAATTGGAAATCCATTAGATACCAACAATCACATTGGTCCTTTAATTGATAAAGACTCTGTAGATAATTATTTCAAATCAATTGAAGCCGTCAAAGAACAAGGTGGCAAATTTGTTATTGAAGGAAAAAGCCTAGAGGGAGAAGGATATGAAAGTGGTTGTTATGTGAGTCCGTCTATTGCTGAGGTAAGCAATGAACTCGCTATAGTGCAGCACGAAACCTTTGCTCCTTTGCTTTACCTGATAAAATATTCTGGAGATCTATCCAATGCAATTGCTATTCAGAACGATGTACCTCAAGGTTTATCTTCAGCTATCATGACAAACAATCTAAAAGATGCTGAAATGTTCTTATCAGCTGCTGGTTCTGATTGTGGAATTGCCAACGTTAATATTGGTACCTCTGGTGCTGAAATCGGTGGTGCCTTTGGAGGAGAAAAAGAAACAGGAGGTGGAAGAGAGTCTGGATCAGATTCTTGGAAAGCCTATATGAGGAGACAAACCAATACCATAAATTACAGCGATGTTGTACCTTTGGCTCAAGGTATCGAGTTTGATTTTTAAAACTTGATAACAAATGATAAATCAAAGGCTCTTCTTTCACCAAGGAAGAGCCTTTATTATATAAGACATTGTACATTAAACTAACTGTTATCTATGGCGCGATTTATGTATTATATACCACTAACGCCCATCGTAACTAAAGACTAAAATTAGACCAGAGAATGATTGTATTAAAATTTGGAGGCTCTTCAGTTGGAAAGCCAGATAGAATCAAAAATATATATTCAATTGTCAAGCCTAGAATTGATGGGGGTGAAAACCTTTGCATCGTCTGCTCAGCCTTTGGAGGAGTAACAGATCAATTGATCAGCATGATTGAAACTGCTGCAATTGGAGATTCAAAATATCTTGAAATCATAGAGGCATGTAAGCAAAGACATTACGATTCCACCAATGAGTTATTGACTGGTGACGCAAAAAAGGATTTGCTTACGCAAATTGATATACTTTTTCTAAAGTTGGAAAATGTACTTAAAGGTGTTTTCCTTTTAAAGGAGGCTTCTGATAGATCCTATGATTATGTAATGAGTTTTGGAGAAAGACTAAGCAATCTATCAATTGCCCATTTCTTTAATGCCAATGAATTACCTTCTGTCTTTTTAGACGCAAGAGATATAATAAAAACCAACAGTGAGTTTAGATCAGCAAGAGTTTATAAAGAAGATACTTATAAAAACATTGTTGAAGTAGTTGAAAGAAATAAATCAAAGACTAAAATTATAACTGGCTTTATAGCCTCGGACCAACATGGTAGAACGACCACATTGGGAAGAGGTGGATCAGATTATACAGCTGCCCTTTTTGCTGCAGCCCTAGATGCAAATCAATTAGAGATTTGGACAGATGTAGACGGAGTACTTACCACCAATCCAAAGGTAGTTAGTTCAGCCTACCCCATCAAAGAAATGAGTTATGTTGAGGCAATGGAAATGTCTCACTTTGGTGCAAAAGTAATATACCCTCCAACCATCTTACCGGTTAATGAAAAAGGAATTCCTACCTATATCAGAAATACTTTTAATCCTGGTTATGTAGGCACGCTCATAAGTAAAGAAACAACCAATGAAAACAATGGTGCGATCAAAGGTCTATCCTCTCAATCTGGTCTTGCCTTACTTACCCTTTCCGGGACAGGTATGCAAGGTGTTCCTGGTATAGCATCAAGAATGTTTGCAAGTCTTGCAAGTAGTAATATTAATGTCATACTAATTACGCAAGCTTCATCTGAACATTCAATTTGTGTTGCAATAAAAGAGGACAAAGCAGATATCGCTAAAGAAGTTTTAAAAGGAGAATTTGGAAAAGAAATAGAGAACACGGATGTAGATGAAGTGCATGTTGAAAAAGACATTTGTATCATTGCAGCTGTTGGTGAAGCCATGAAAGAACAACCAGGCATAGCAGGAAAAGTGTTTTCTTGTTTAGGTAGAAATGGAATCAATATTGAGGCGATAGCCCAAGGATCTTCCGAACTAAATATCTCATTTGCCGTAAAGGCAGAAGATGAGAAAAAAGCGCTTAATCTTATTCATGATACTTTTTTCAAAAACACAATTAAGACACTCAACTTGTTCATTGTTGGAACAGGGTTAATTGGTGGAACCTTAATTGAACAATTAAAAGAGTTTAGACAAAATATAAGAGAGTCTAGAGGTATTGATCTAAAACTGATCGGAATCTCAAACTCTAGAAAAATGTGCATAGTAGAAGAAGGGATAGATCTTTCTAATTGGGAAAAATCTTTAAACGAAAGTGAAGTAACTGCAGAACCAGAATTGTTTATTAAGGAAATGTTTGAGTTAAATCTTGCTAATTCAATTTTCGTAGATAACACAGCATCTTCAATTATTCCAAATTTTTATACAGAGATAATAAATAAAAGTATTTCAATTGTTACACCAAATAAGGTGGCAAGTTCAGCAAGTACAGAATCTTATAATGAGTTGCATCAACTCGCAAAAAAGAGAAATACACGATTTTTAAATGAGACAAATGTTGGCGCTGGATTACCAGTTATTTCAACAATTAAAAGTTTGAGAAATAGTGGAGATACGATAACAAAAATAGAAGCTGTTTTAAGTGGGTCTCTGTCATACATCTTCAACAACTTTAAGAGTGATTCTAGTTTCTATGACATTGTCAAAGAAGCTCAAAAACTTGGCTACACAGAACCTGACCCAAGAGATGATTTGAGTGGATCTGATGTAAAAAGAAAAATTACTATTCTGGCAAGAGAGGCTGGATATACAATCAACCAAGAAGATGTTGACCTGTCCCCTATCCTTCCAAAGGTATGTATGGAGGCAGAAACAGTTGATGACTTTTATGAAACTTTACTGTCCAATAAAGAGTACTTTACCAATATGATAAAAGAGGCAGAAAGTAAAAATGAAAGACTTAGATATATAGCTTCGTTTGAAAATAATAAAGCTAAAATTGCACTTGAATCTGTTGATTCATCAAGTCCGTTTTACAATCTATCAAACAGTGACAACATGATTTCATTCAATACAGAAAGATATATCAACTCACCATTAGTAATTAGTGGTCCGGGTGCTGGAGCTAACGTAACGGCCGCAGGTGTTTTCTCTGATATTATGCAAATTGCAAACGAAAGTTTTAATTACTAACACATTGATTATCAATTACTTATGAGTGATTTTGTAGGGTTAAAAGTATTTGCTCCAGCGACAGTAGCCAACGTTGCTGTTGGATATGATATACTTGGTTTTGCAATCAGCGGACCAGGTGATGAAATCAAAATAGGATATGGAAAAACTCCAGGATTAAAAATCCGAGCCATCCATGGAGCTCAGAATAGACTTCCAAAAGACATCAATAAAAATACCGCAGGTGTATCTGCACAAGCCCTACTAAAACATTTAGGAAAAGAAGACATGGCCATCGAAATGGACATCTATAAAAAGATGCCATTTGCAAGTGGAATGGGTTCGAGTGCAGCAAGTGCTGTTGCGGGCGCATTTGCAGTAAATGAATTCTTGGGCTGCCCATTAAGTAAAAGGGAACTCTTACCTTTTGTACTAAAAGGTGAAGAAGCAGCAGACGGAGCTTACCATGCAGATAACGTTGGTCCATCATTGATGGGAGGTATTGTTTTGATAAGAAATAATCGAGAACATGACATCGTAAAACTACCTGTACCAAATGGTATTTATGCTGTTGTTATTCATCCAAATATTTCCGTCTTAACAGCAGAATCAAGAAGCATACTTTCGGATACAGTTTCCATGGATCAGATGATAGAACAATCTGGAAATTTAGCAGCCTTTGTGGCTGGTCTTTATAGGTCAGATTTAGAACTGATTAGAAGATCTTTGAAGGATGTTATTATTGAACCTCAGCGAGCAAAACTTATACCTCACTTTTATGACTTGAAAGACATTGCTTATAAAAACGAGGCACTAGGTTTTTCAATAAGTGGAGCAGGACCATCCTTGTTTGCACTTTGTCAAAATAGTTTGATCGCAGAAAATGTGGCAAAGAATTGTCATGCACATTTAAAGTCTAAAGGAATCGAAAGTCAGTTTTATATTTCAGAAATTAATAAAGAAGGCGCAGTAAAATTATAAGCATGCAATTGTATAGTACCAACAATAAAGAAAACATAGTTGACTTAAAGCAAGCCGTTTTAAAATCTTTGGCAGTAGATAAAGGTTTGTATATGCCAACAGATATTCCTCAGCTCGATCCTAAGTTTATAGCTAACATCAAAGACTTTAGTTTTCAAGAAATTGCATTTACTGTTTGTGCAAATCTTTTAAAAGATTGCATTCCTGCAAATGACTTGATGGGCATTATAAATCGTGCTTTTAATTTTCCAGCTCCAGTTGTACCAATTACTGATAAGATCTCAACCTTAGAGTTATTCCATGGCCCTAGTCTTGCATTTAAAGATTTTGGTGCAAGGTTCATGGCTCAATTGATGTCCTACTTTAATAGAGGCAACAAAGATGATCTTACTATCCTAGTAGCAACAAGTGGGGATACTGGCGGAGCAGTTGCTGCAGGATTTTATAATACACCTGGTATTAAAGTAATCATACTTTATCCAAAAGGTAAAGTCAGTGAGATACAAGAAAAACAATTGACTACACTAGGTGGTAATATCACTGCTTGCGAAATAGATGGAAACTTTGATGATTGCCAAGCTTTAGTCAAGACTGCTTTCCTAGATCCAGAACTTACTAAAGCTTTTAATCTCTCTTCTGCAAACTCTATCAATATTGCAAGACTGATTCCACAGTCCTTTTATTATTTCGAAGCATACAAACAAAAGCAAACAGATAAGCCTTTGGTCTTTTCTGTTCCTAGTGGAAACTTTGGAAATATAACTGCTGGTCTTTTTGCTAAGAGAATGGGATTACCTATTGAAAAGTTTATTGCAGCTACGAATGTAAATAAGGTGGTTCCCGACTATCTAAGTTCAGGCACTTACAATCCCATAAAATCAAAAGAAACAATTGCTAATGCCATGGATGTAGGTAATCCTTCAAACTTTGCGAGAATGATGGAGCTCTACCCTACTCATGATTCTATGACAAATGATATTCAAGGCTATTGGTATGAAGATTCTATCATTAGAGGAAAGATGAAAGAAGTTTACCTAGAAACAAATTATGTTCTTGATCCACATGGTGCTATTGGTTACTTGTCTTGCGAGGATTATTTGAAAAGCAATGACCACGAACTAATCTTCCTAGAAACCGCTCATCCTTGTAAGTTTCTGCCTGATGTAGAAAAAGCAATTGACACAAAAATTGATTTACCTCAGTCCATTAAGGAAATTCTCAATAAAGAGAATATCAACAATCCTCTCGATAATTCTTTCGAGAGCTTTAAGTCTTGGATGCTTTCATAAAGGCTTTATGTTCCACGTGGAACATTTACAGTCTTTCTAATTTGATTTTATGTTCCACGTGGAACATAGCTGTCTTGTATTTATTTATATTTGTTCGAAATGAAATAATACAGACATGAAGAAATTACTCTTATTGATTCTATTGTTTTCCGTACAAATAGGCATAAGCCAGGAAAACACAAATCAAAACAAGTTTAAACAACTTGAGGAAGACCTTCCTACACCTAACAGCTACAGATCAGCATCAGGTGCTCCTGGTCATGAATATTGGCAGCAACAAGCTGACTATATAATTGATTTGGAACTTGATGATGAAAAACAAACCGTAGTTGGTAAGGAAACAATTACTTATCACAACAACTCACCAGATGTATTGCGATACTTCTGGGTACAATTAGATCAAAATGTAAGAGCATTAGATTCTGATAGTCATAGCATTCAAACCAATTCTGTTAGTGATGAGATGAGTATGAGAACATTGGGTGGTTTGAATCCAGACTTTGATGGAGGTTTTAAAATACAAAAGGTACAGACCACAGATGGAAAAGATATACCTTATACCATCAATAAAACAATGATGAGAGTTGATATACCT
>CALHKJ010000080.1 GCA_938033975.1 uncultured Saprospiraceae bacterium
GATGACTTTTTAGTTTTTGAAAACGGTCCAAGCGATGATATAATTCTACAATGGGCTACCTACAGAGATGCTTCAGATCAATGCAGTCTCTCTAGAATCTGGGGTGGCATTCATCCACCAGCCGATGATATACCTGGGAGAATTATTGGGCAAAAAATCGGGACACAAGGATTTAATTATGCTAGACATTATATTCTCGGAACAGTTTGTGATAACCTACTTATCGAAAACAATAATCCGATTCCTGAATCTTGGTACAAAGCCCAAGAAATTCAATCTGCCGGAAATGTCATTACACCCAATGTTAGTTTTGAAGGTAGCCAATTGATAGATCTATTACCTGGATTTGAAGTCAAGTCCAATGCACAGTTTAGTGCAACTATTTCTGGATGTAACTAAAAAATTGAATTAATACTTAAGAAAGAATACCAGAAATAATCTTACTGGTAATTAGGTAGGTTGGACCTACCCCATCCAATCCAAGTGATCCCGAAGCCAAAGTACTCCCAGTCTCTAATGGATTATCTGATGCGTAATATGCATACCTCAAGGTAGCATCAGGATTAATACTATTCCTAATTTTGGTTGCCACCTGAATAGCCTTCTGGAAATGTGCTCCTTCCATTTCAAGACCTATCACTTCCCATGAAGACTTGTGGAAGTACCGAAGGATATCTTTATTTTGAAGTGATGTTCCTAGAACTGTAATCATTGGACCTTCGTATACTCCTATTCCGTTTCCTTTAAAGTCTTTTGCTTTAAGTGAGTTTTCAAAGGGATAATTATCAGCTGTTCCTTCAAAAATATGGGCAGTTGGAATCATAATATCTCCTTTACCCCCTTCAAGAATACCAGCCTTACCCATGATGTTAATCGAAGCAACATTGATTAATTTCTTATTTTTGACATCATCGAAAGGTTTGAGCAACTCATCCATAATCTCATAAGCTTGCTCACCAAATGGATAGTCAAAAACCAACAACAATGGCTTCTCTTTTTTAATATACTTTTTATTCCAAGTAACCTCAGTTGCCACAGACTTAGGATCAACCTTTGTAAGATCAAAAATCTGAACTCCTATGTTTGTGCCACTGTCGTCTTTTAGGAAAGTCATGCCATTTGCGGAAGCGTAATTGATAAGATTCTTCTGCATACCATCATTCTTACTCTTACTCAACACCTTGGCCATCTCAACCAATGATTTACTACTGGTTTTCTTTCCCACTACTTTTTTGGCATACAAAGTATTCATCACACTATGCATATTCGCACTAATCACATGGATCGGTCTATCAAACAAGTTGTTAGCCATCAAAAACTTCTTGATGTCATTGGCCCACATCTCACCATGCATATGGTTACCCACATTTTCGCGCAAAGCAGAAGAAAAAGTAATTTCTCTATCAAGAGAATGAACATGCTCATCTATGCTACGCTTACCCAACCAATAGGCAATCTCAAAAAGTGAATTCACTTTTCGAGAGTCAGCAAACTCTTCGCAGATTTCTGCTGTCTCCTCATAAGTTCTTCCCAAAATTGTACTTAGATAAGTATAGCCCATCTCCTTATTATAGGATTCACCACTTTCAATCTTATGTACAATTTCTTCAAGCATCTCCCACTCTCTCTTTGGTCGATCTCTGTAGTCAAAACTATTTCTGCGGATTTTTTCTGCCTCGATAAACATGAAAGTCAAATGGGTTAGAACATCATAAATATCAGAACGACCTCTAGTCATCTCAATGTACATCTGTTCGTCATCCACTCGATAACAATCACGTCGACGCTTGCTAGGTACTAATGGTACAAAACTGCTATTCTCTAATCCTTCTCTTGCAATCAGGTTGAAAAATCGACATTGTTCTATGCCTTCCGGCAAACGTTGGAAAACATACAATAGCCCAGAAAGCTCAACCTTTTCAGGGTCAGCAATCGAACCATAAATCTCTGGTTTAAGGAGAAGGAGGGATTTGATCATGGCCTCACCGGAAACACCTAGCGGCTTATAACTCCCTCTGAGAAATAAATGCCTCATCGCTATATACAATCGCTGGATTGCAGCTCTTGATTCCTGTGCTCTAGTTCTAACTGCCATTGGTTCTATAGTGCAAATCTGATACCAAGTTTTTATTTACAACATGATGATTATATTTGCAGACAAAATAACTGCAACATGTCTGACAATAAGGTGATTTTCTCAATGGAAGGAGTAACTAAGGTCTACCCTCCTAATAAAGAAGTTCTCAAAAATATATGGCTTTCGTTCTACTACGGAGCAAAAATTGGTGTCCTAGGACTCAATGGATCTGGTAAATCTAGTCTATTGAAAATCATCGCTGGCTTGGATACCAACATTCAGGGAAGTGTCTACTTCGACGGAGAATACAAAATTGGCTACCTAGAACAAGAACCTCAATTGGACGAAAGTCTTACTGTCAAAGAGGTGGTGCAACAAGGCATGCAGGAAACTGTGGACCTCGTCAATAAATACAATGAAGTAAGTGCCAAGCTTGCTGAACCCATGAGTGATGATGAGATGATGAAGGTAATCAATGAGCAAGGTGAGCTATTAGAGAAAATGGATCAATTTG
>CALHKJ010000081.1 GCA_938033975.1 uncultured Saprospiraceae bacterium
GGATTTTCTGCTCCAGGATTGAAAATGATTCTCTTTGGTTTTAGACTCAAAAGATAGTCTATAGAATCCTCAAGTCTATCTGCTCCTACATAAACCGTGATAGTATGTATGTCATCAAATTTGGTTTCACCCTTCACGATGGGTACATCTTCAACCTGACCTTCTCGTAAGCCAACAGCAATAGTATCATGTCCATACTTGCGTAATTTTTTGATTGCAATGTTTGAATACCTTTCAGGTTTCAAAGAGGCTCCCATCACTAAGGTTTTATTTGACTTTTTCATATTTTAATAACAAAAAGCTTATAAATATGTTTCAGCATCAAACATTTGATTTCTGATATTTGACCTTTGGAATCCAACATCCAATATCTTATTTCTGACATTTGACATTTGACATTTGACATTTGACCTTTGCAATCCAACATCCAACATCCAACATCCAACATCCAACATCATAAGTCAACATCCTAAATCATAAATCTTATATCTTTACCCAATATATCCAACAATTAAAACCTTATTGATGAGAATTCTTTGCCTTTTAATTTCGATTCTGACAATTTTATCCGCGTGCCAATCTTCTAGTGAAAATTCTACTGGAGTAGAAGATTCTGCCACAAATTCAGTTGAACTACCTGCTGTTTTTTCGGATTATGATTGGAGCTCTGCTCCTAAAACGCCATTGGATTCGATGCTGAATAAATATACCCCATTCACCCTTGAAGCCGACTTTAGTCATCTTTCAGCTAACCAGAAAAAGATGGTTTCAAAATTAATTGATGCTGGGGAGATCATTGAGGATATGTTTTGGTATCAAGCCATTGGAGACAAAGAAGAATTCTTAAGTAAGATTAATGATCCAAAATTGAGAGCTTTTGCTAGAATCAACTACGGTCCTTATGACAGACTGGATGGTAATAAACCATTCATTGATGGCTATACTAAAAAACCAGATGGAGCCAATTATTATCCAGCAGATATGACCAAGGAAGAGTATGAAGCATCTGATATTGAGGACAAGAAAAACTTGTATTCATTCGTAAGAAGAGATGAAAATGGTAAGTTATACGAACTACCATATAGCGAGCATTTCAAGGAAGAGTCAAAAAAGATTTCCGATATCCTGATGGAGTGCTCTGAGCTCGCGGAAAATCCAGAGCTTAAAAATTACCTAAAACACAGATCAAAAGCATTGACTGATGACTATTACCGAGTGAGTGACATGGCATGGTTAGAAATGAAGGAAAATATGATCGATGTGGTCATTGGTCCAATTGAATCTTATGAAGATCAATTGTATGGAACCAAGGCAGCATTCGAATGCTACGTTTTGATAAAGGACATGGAGTGGAGTAAGCGCTTAGAAAAATACGCAGCCTTCTTACCAGAACTTCAAAAAGGTTTGCCTGTTCCTGACAAGTACAAAACGGAAACTCCTGGTAACGAAACTGAGTTGAATGCCTACGATGTGATATACTATTCTGGTGATTGTAATGCTGGTAGTAAGACGATTGCGATCAATCTACCTAATGACGAAATTGTACAACTTAAAAAAGGAACAAGAAGACTGCAATTGAAAAATGCAATGAAGGCTAAGTATGAAAAAATCTTAGTGCCTATCTCCAAAGAAGTAATCGATCCAAGCCAAAGAAAGCACATTACCTTTGATGCCTTTTTCTCCAATACCATGTTTCATGAAGTATCACATGGACTAGGTATCAAAAATACCATCAATGGAAAAGGTTTGGTGAGAGAAGCATTGAAAGAGCACGCAAGTGCACTTGAGGAAGGTAAGGCAGATCTTCTTGGTTTGTATATGATCAAGCAACTACATTCTGATGGCGAGTTGACAGAAGATCTTATGGATTACTACGTGACCTTCATGGCAGGAATATTTAGATCAGTTCGCTTTGGTGCATCTTCAGCACATGGCAAGGCAAACATGATCCGATTTAACTACTTTGATGAAATGGGTGCCTTTACGCGAGATGCCAAAACAGGCTATTACAAGATAAATTTTGAGAATTTCGAAAAGGCTATGGATAGTTTAGGTGAGAAAATTTTACGATTGCAAGGAGATGGAGATTATGATGGGGTAGCAGCACTTGTGAAGGATAAAGGGTTGATTAAAAAGCAGTTACAATCTGATTTGGATAACTTATCGAAGAAGGGGATACCAGTTGATGTCGTATTCAAACAAGGGAAAGCAGTTTTAGGCTTATAATTTGCATATATAAATAGAACGATTCATTAATATTATCGTTCTTTGATGTAAGGGATCAGTATAAGAATTATAAAAACAAAAGGATATCTATGTTTAAATTCTATTACAAAATTATCAGCCTTCTTGCCTTTGGCTTTTTTGGACTTGCGTCAAATGGGCTTATTGCACAATATGATGTCAATAGCAATAAGTGGTTTACAAATCTTCAAGATGCACTCAGTGAACCTGAAAGAGTATTCAAGTTAGATCTCTCTGGGCAAGGCCTTCGTGAAATCCCTAAAGAGATTAGCCTACTTACCAATTTGAATGAGTTAAGAATCAAGGATAATCTAATCACTTCAGTTGGAGAAGAGCTTGCTGAAAATACAAGACTCGAATCCATAGACCTAAGTGGAAATCAATTAGAAAGCATAGATTTTAATAATCTTTCACAAAACGCTCTTAATCTCAAATTCCTTATACTAAGAGAAAATTCTTTGGAATCAATTGATAGCTCACTCAATAAAATGAAATTCTTAAGCTATCTCGATCTTGGAGGAAACTTTATAGAAGAGATTGATGATGATATCCAGTTAAAGTATCTGAAGGTTTTGGTTCTTGATAACAACAATTTATCAGAGCTGCCAGCTATGGCAATCAATGCTCCAAAATTAAAAACACTAAATCTCAATGCAAATCAGATTGGAGTATTTGATGTGAGAGTTTTTCCTAGTTTGCTTGCTTTAGACCTTGGGGACAATCCACTAAAGAAATACAATATCACGATTTCAAAGTTGGAAAAACTAATTTTAGACTGGGTTGATTTTGAACATTTAGAACTATTACCATTGCCAGTGACCATTGAGATTCTTTCATTGGAACATTGTAATTTGAAATCAATTCCTGATTTCATTTACAACATGTACAATTTAAAAGAACTGTCTATGATGCATAATGAAATTGAAATCCTTAGTTCTCAATTAAACCAATGTAAGAAACTAAAGCTTGTATGGCTTGATGGAAATAAACTAGAGGAGCTTCCTGACTCTTCCAATTTCAATTTCGAAATTAAGTAGTATTTTCCTTATCAAATATGAGCTCTATTGATGGTAAAATATAAGTTGCTAGCATTTCTACTTTTAGGAATGCAGTTCCTACAAGTTAATGGCCAATCGCCACATATTATTAAAGGTGGGCTTGCTCAGGATATTTCACAATTCTCCAATTCAAAAGATTGGATCAAAGAAGAAGTTTGGGTAGAAGCTCCATTTGATTCAGACCTCGATGGAAAAGTAGATAGGTTACATGTGTTTATAACGAGACCATTTCAAACCGATAGCAAAATACTTAAGCTTCCAGTCATCTATCAATCCAGTCCATATTATGGTCTTCCAATTGCGAATTTATTGCGACAAAAATCCACAAAAAAATTCATGTGGAATGTCCAGCACGAAATAGGCAATCCTCCAAATCCTACCAATAAGTCAATATCGAAAACCAGAAAGAAAAGACCCATTATAGCATTTATCGAAGACAGACAATGGGTGCCGAAAGGCTTTATCACTGTATATTCTTCTTCTCCTGGAACAGGTCTATCTGATGGTGTACCATCTGTAGGTGGTGAAAATGAGTCTCTCGCTCCTAAAGCGGTGATTGATTGGCTTTGTGGTAGAGCAAAAGCATATACATCCAGAGATGGAAATGAGGAGGTAGTTGCCTTTTGGTCAGATGGAAAAATTGGGATGATGGGAACATCTTACGATGGTAGCTTGGCTTTGGCAGCAGCAACTACTGCAGTTGATGGTTTGAAAGCAATAGTACCCATTGCTGCAGTAAGTTCCTTTTATGATTATTATAGATCTAATGGTTTGGTGAGATCTCCTGAAGGTTACCTTGGAGAGGATGCAGATGTATTGTACAGTCTAATCCATACAGCTAAGAAGTCCATGCGAAAATCAAATAATGCCAACATGCGAGATGCTGTAATTTTAAAAGGCATTGATAGAAAAACAGGTGACTATAATAATTTTTGGAACGAAAGAAATTACCTTAATAAGTTGGATAATGTAAATACTGCTGTTCTGATCTCACATGGATTTAATGATTGGAATGTAATGCCAGAACACAGCTATAATTTATATCAAGCATTAAAACATAAAAAAATCCCTTTGCAGCTTTATTATCATCATGGCGATCATGCTGGTCAAGCACCTACCGAAATGATAAACAAGTGGTTTACTAAATATTTACTTGAAGTAGAAAATAGAGTAGAGGATGATGCAAAAGTTTGGATAGTTCCAAGCAATAAAAATCAAGCAATTCCTTATCAAGATTTCCCACATCCAAATTCAGAAATGGTCGATCTATATCTGGAAAAGGGAAATTCAAATAAGGGGAAATTGTCCTTAAATCCAAAAACTGATGGTGGCATAGAAAAATTAATTGATGATGCCTCCAAGACGGGAAAACAATTGGCAACAGAATTAAGTGATAGTCGATTGCTTTATCTCAGTCCCGTTTTAAAAGAAGATGTTCATCTTTCCGGTGTAGCGAGAATAAGTGTTGAGATGGCTAGCAGCAAAGCTGCAGCTAATTTATCTATTTGGCTCGTTTCCTTACCTTGGAATGACGAAAAGGATGCAAAAATTTCTGACAATATTATTACCAGAGCTTGGGCGGATCCGCAAAATCATCAATCAGAAAAAGGAGAACCACTTAGCCCAGGAGAATTTGTAAATGTATCTTTTGATCTTCAACCTGATGATCAAATTATTGCAAAAGGACAACAAATTGCTTTGATGATTTTTGCTAGCGATGCAGAATTTACCATATTGCCTAAAGCAGGTACTGAATTGACTATCCAACTAGATAAAACTTTATTGAGACTTCCAATAGTTAATGGTAAGTTAGCTTTAGAAAAAGCCTTCAATTAAAAGAATGACTGCTTTAAAATCAATTTCAATTATTGCCACTTGGAGTTCACTTTAATGAATTATACCAGCCTACAATCTCTTCTTCGCAATTATCAGGTAGACCTTGGTTTGTGATTTTATCTTGAGCTCTAACAATAGACTTGGAAATCATTTCATGTTCTATCGCTTCATTTTCATCATGGTTCATATGTTTCATGACTTCCTTTATTTTGTCTGAATTAAACAAAGCAAAAATTGGATCATCCAAAGAACTAATGAACAAAGCCTTAGCGAGATTCAATGATTTTATAAAATCTATTTCTTTTTGACTATCAAAATGATGTTCAAGAAAGACAATTTCATGTTCACTTATTCTGGATGGGATTACATTACGAATTAATTGCACTGAAGATCCAAGTAACGTTTGATAATGTTCATAGCTAAGATCAGACCATACAAGAAAAACAGTGGAGTTAGCCTTGCTTGTCAATTCAACAATAGCTTTATCCTTTACATTACTATGCATGTAAATCTGATCTGTCACAATTGGTCCTTTTGATTTACCCTTAAAAATATTGAAAAATGACATAGATTGATTTTAAATAAATTGTACTTAATTCTAAAATACAACATTTAACCAAGCTGTTTCCATAAGGTAAATATTTTGCGCAGTAATTATTTGATATTCAAACTCTTCTTGACAGCATAAACAAATTCAGCTCATTCCCGCTCTAGCTTTTGCGAAAGCTGATTCAGACAAAAGCTGCAACTTTCTTTTCAACTAGTAGACATTAGAATTCGAAATTCAAACCCTTCACTACACAGAACTGAACAAAAAAAGAGGAGTAACTTTCGTCACTCCTCTTAATAGATTTGTTATTTGTATAATTAATTATTCAAACTTAATTAGTAGCCAGCGTTCTGCGTAATTGTATTGAAGCTTGATAGTATCTCGGAAACAGGAACAGGGAAAATGTGGTAATCACTACTAATTGTTTCTCCCATAGCTGCATTCACAGTTCCAGTTCTTACTAAATCAAACCATCTATGACCTTCAAAAGCTAACTCAAGTCTTCTTTCATCTTGAATTGCTTGAGCGACACTACTTACTGAACCAGCATCCAAAGGATCCAATCCTGCTCTTTCTCTAATTGGATCTAAGATTGCTAATGCGTCTGCTGCAGAAGCACCAGTTTCATCTAAGGCTTCAGCGTACATAAGAAGTACATCTGCATATCTCAACTCAATCCAATCGTGATCAGGTCCACCTGTTTGTGGAAACTTTGGAGATGCTGTACTATCAATTGTTACCGCTCTTCTAAGATCGCCAGGACTTGCATCAAATGCAGCTACCAATCTAGAATCAAGAGGCTCAAGAGATTTAGTATCTAAACCACCAGACCATGACCAAAATTCAGAGAATCCATACTCATCAGAAATTGAACTTGAAATTTGACCAGCATAAATGATTTCAGAATTCAAATCATTTAACTCACCAAATACGTCTGCAAAGTTTTCTTGCAATGCAATTCCAGCTCCTGGAGCAGCATTAATAACTGCCTCAAGTTGAGTTTTTGCACCTGCAAAATCACCTGTTGTTAAATATACTTTTGCAAGCATTCCTTGAGCGGCTAATTTTGAAGCTCTACCGTTTGAATTGGTTGTTGGTAAAGCAGAGATAGCTGCTTGAAAATCAGGAATAATCACTGAAGAATAAACACTACTTGCGCTTTGTCTTGCAAGTATTTCATTATCTGTTACACTCGGTACAGCAGATAAATTTACTGTAACATCACCAAAAACTCTTACAAGCTTGAAGTAAGATAATGCTCTTAAAAATTGAGCTTCCCCAACTTGTACTGCATTTTCAGAATTTTCAATAACATTATTTGCACTTAGGATAGATTTATATAAACCTGTGTACAATGGTCCAAAGAATTGATCTTCCATAGCCGTTAATCCCGGGCCATAAGTATCAAATTCTGTATATGGAGGTTCCATCATCAAAGCATTATCTGCTCTAAAATCACCCATTACAGCCATTGGCGTATACGAGGCATGTTGGTAAAAGTATGCAGCATTCAAAACACCTGTAAAGTCTGTAAGTGAGTCTGCGCTAGCAATATTGCTTGGAAATTGATCCAAGTCAGTGTCACATGCTGTTAAAAACAACAAGGACCCTAGTAATAATATATAATGTATTTTTTTCATGTTGTTTTTTTTAGAAATTAAGATTTACACCAAATGTGAAACTTCTTACAACTGGACTTGCACCTACTTGTACTCCGTATGTGGTTGGCCCTAAGTAACCTCCATTTGTGATCTCCACACCTTCTGGATTGAATGAAGTATAATCATCACCCATTAGATAAAGTAAATTTGTTCCTGCTACATATAGTCTAGCATTTGAAATGTTCGCTTTACTTGTTAGGTCACCTCCAAGTGTATAACCAATAGTCAAGTTTCTTAATGCTAAGTATGAAGCATCTTGAATCTGAGCATCAGTTTGATCTCTATTTCTAGCATAATGTTGGTTGTTGTGATCTGCAATACCATCATCATTTGCATCAAAGCTATCTCTCAATCTACCTCCCCATTGTGAGTTGTAGTAAAGTGGATCAATATTGTAAACCTCTCCACCTTGTGCTCCTTGGAATTGTAATCCAACATCTACTGAGCTAAAGCTTAACTGTGTATTGAATCCGTAGTAAAAGTCAGGTGTGTTTTGACCAATTTTCACTAAATCACCACCTTCAGCTACAGTTCTAGTTCTGTCAATTACACCGTCACCATTTTGGTCAACAACATAACTTTCACCAGAATTGATTCCGTTGTTTCTTGTTGGATCTTCAACCCAACTCATTTCTACCATACCTGTAGTTTCTAATCCCCACATTTCTCCAATTTCTCCTCCTACGTAATTTCTGAAAACTGGTCCTCTTCCACTTTGTCCGTAGATAGTAGGAGCCAATTCATCAAGACCACCTAAATCAGTAATCTCTGTAGTTACAGTAGAGAAGTTAGCTCCAACATTCCATCTTAGTTTACCTGTATTGATGATTGCTGCTCCAGCTTCAAGCTCAATTCCTGAACTCATTACATCACCCGAGTTTAATGCAATTGAAGTTGTACCTAATACTTCAGATACACTTTGACTAATTAAGATATCTTCAATTTCAGATGTATAGTAGTCAGCACCAATTGTAAATCTGTTACCCAAGAAACCTAAGTTTACACCGTAGTTGGTTTCTCTGTTTGTCTGCCAAGTCAAATCTGGATTTGCGATGTCAGACGGTACTAAGAATGCAGTGCCAAAAACAGATGCAGTTGGATTCAATAAACTCAATGAGTTATATGCTCCCAAGAATGAAGTTGTACCCAATGTTCCTGTGCTGAATCTAAGTTTAATATCAGTCAAGAAATCTGAGTTATAAAATGCCTCATTATGAACATTCCATCCCAATGAAAATGCTGGGAAAGTTTCAAATCTATTGTTTGCACCAAATCTTGAATCACCATCTCTTCTTAGAGATACTGAAGCTAAATATCTGTTATCGTATGCGTAGTTAATTCTTCCGAAAACACTTCTTCTTGCAATCGTCTCATCTCTTTCAGTGATAGCAATATCTTCTGGAGCTAGTAGTGCATAGTTTTGTGGTTGACCGAATGGAATATTCGTCGCATCCAATGCAATACCATCAATGTAGAAAGTTTGGAATTCTACACCTGCTACAGCAGATATATCATGATCACCTAGAACTTTACCATAGTTTAAAGTTGTTTCACTTAGAACAGATGATCTATTGATATTCATTTGATCTAAGTTAGTTTGAGTTGTTCTTGCTCTAGAATCAAACTCAAGACCTCTATAATAATAATCCTCAGTATCTCTTGAGTCATCACCCAAAACAGTTTTAATATTCAAACCCTCAGAAAGTTTAAACTGTAGGTATCCACTGATGTTTCCAAATAAAGTATTTTGGTATCTGTCAGTATTGTCCAACTTAGTTGCTGGTCCTGCATCTCCTGATCCACCAATACCATTTCCACTTCTTCCATAGTGCCAATCTTGAGCAGTCATGCCCGGCTCTAAAGTATAAATACTGCTATTCCAAGGAGCATCATCTCCTCCTCTAAATCCAGAATCAAAAGAAGACAAACCTAAAGCTTGAGCTTGTTGGTCCAAGTCTTGAACAAAGGCAATAGACTCTGCAGTGTGATAAATTGGGTGAACATTATAAGCTCTTAATAAATCTCTCATGTCATGTCCAACCATATCTCTTTTACCCAAGAAACCATTGAAGTTAATTCCAGTCTTAAATCTGTTGCCCAACTTGGCATCCATATTTAATCTTGCATTAAATCTTTCAAATGCTTGAGTTATTACAACACCTTCTGTATTAAGGTATCCTAGTGAAGCATAGTAGTTGAAATCATCTGTTCCACCACTAACATTCACATCATGATTTTGACTAAATCCTGTTTGGAATAACCAGTCTTCTGCAGCTACAACTCCAGGAGAGTTTTTGAATGCATTTAGTCTATAGTTTAATAAATCCTGATCCATTTCAGAAACGTCAAATGTACCATCTGCAATACCAGACTCTATTTGAGAAGCCCATTGAGATGCGGTTGGATTAATGTTGTCTTGTACATATCTTTCTGATGTACTTACATATCCATTATATCCAAATTTAGCTTTTCCTGAAGCACCTTTTTTTGTTGTTACCAAGATAACTCCATTTGCTCCTCTAGAACCATAGATCGCAGCTGATGCTGCATCTTTTAGTACTTCTAAACTTTCAATGTCATTTGGATTTACAGTTGCCAAATTTCCAGATATCGGATATCCATCAACAACTATCAGAGGGTTTGAAGCTCCTGAAATTGATGATGCAGCTCTAATCTGAATTTTTGGATCCGCTCCAGGTCCACCATCTTGATTTTGGATGAGTACACCTGCCATTTTTCCTGCCAATGCGTCATCTACACGATTTGCCTGTATAGCAGCAATATCTGGTCCTCCGACCTGCGCAATAGCACCTGTGTTATGTGATTTTTTTCTAGTTCCATAACCAACTACAACAACCTCACTAAGAGCTTGTGCATCAGGAAGCATTTGAAGTGAAACCATTTCACCAGCTGCTACCGTAATTAATTGATCTTGGTACCCTAAGTACTTTACAACCAGAACATCTCCTGGTTTAGCATCAATAGAGAACTTTCCGTCGATATCCGTGATTGTACCCAAGCTTGTTCCTTGGATCAATACATTGGCACCAATTAGTGGCTCTCCATTTTCATTTGTTAATTGCCCGGAGGTCTGTGCTTGCATTGATAATGCACCAAAGACCATAAGACACATGACTAAATAGGCTTTACTCGAAAGCCAAAGTCTGGTAATTTTACCCATGTTTGGTAATCTTTTCATTGGTTAATTAATATTTAATAAACTCTGCAGAATGAAGGACTTTCTTCAATCTACAATTATGGTTTGAAATTTTGACTAAATGCTTTAACTGCTTCGAGATGCGTTGTCATTGCCTTTTCAGCCTGATCTGCATCTCTTGTGGAAATCATATCTATAATTTGTCTGTGCTCTTCTATAGTTTTACGATTATTTGATTCATCGCAAACTTTCAAATTGATAAAATTTTTGACGATGTCTGGAGTTATTATAAGCATCAATGATTTTAAAACTGAATTTTTGCTAGCTTCTGCAATCTTTATATGAAACAATAAATCTTCTTCAACTGCCTGTTCTCCTTTCATCAACTTGTTTTCATAGTTAAGCATCGCAGTTTTTATCTCCTTTAAATCTTGATCTGTTCTTTTTATTGCAGCCAATCGAGTGGCCTCTTTCTCAAGAAGAATTCTTGTATCTACTAAAGATCCAAAATCTACATTTTCCATTGCAAGAATATCAGTGATCAAGCCTTCAAGCGCAGGTATTCCTAAGCCTGTTACTCTTGTTCCACTATTTGCATGGACCTTAACTATACCGTAAAATTCTAATTTGGAAATGGCTGCTCTAACATTACCTCGGCTTACGCCTAAATGCTCTGCTAGTTTTCTTTCGGATGGAAGCTTGTCCCCAGGTAAAACTTGTTTTGTGCTAATCAAATTTCGTATCTGGGTAATAATTAAATCTACTGGACTCTGTACTTCGATTTTATGAAGATTCTCAAGCATGTTGGCTGTATTTAAAAGTGGTTAACCAAATATAGTTAAGTATTATTAGATTCCAACATTTATATATTTTTTTCTTTTTTCAACTTTAAATATTTCATTTCGGCAACAACCATCAATACAGAATAAAATATTAAATAAATACAATAATTAGAATAAAAAATTGATTTTTGCTGAAAATGTTATGCCCAACAGAAGATAATAATAGAAAACTTGTATTGAGCTTGAAATTGTGTTAACAAAAATGAGGAAGAAATAAGTTGTGGAATTATAGTTTATAATCTGGTTAGCCAGTTATGAATATCACTTTTATCAGCTGTTAAGATTTTCTTAATTACGAATATTTTCGTAGATAATTTTGATTATACGAACACTTTCGTATATACTTGTATTATCATTTAATTGATCAAATTCAATAGAAGAGATGTCGATGAACAAAAATCAAGTTCCACAACCAACAGAATCAGAATTAGAAATTCTACAGCTGCTGTGGCAAAATGGGAAATCTACAGTAAGACAAATAAATGATTTTCTTAACAGCAAAAGAGAAGTAGGCTATACCACTACTTTAAAATTGATGCAAATTATGCTTGAAAAGAAATTGGTAAGCAGAAATGATAGTCAACGCACACATATTTATACTGCCGCAGTCTCTGAAAGATCAACTCAAAAAAGATTATTAGAAAAGTTTTTGGATGCAACTTTTAGAGGATCATCAACCAAGCTTGTTATGCAAGCTTTAGGAAATCACGAAACGACACAGAAAGAACTAGACGAGATTAAAGAATTGATTAAAAAAATCGAAAACAAGCAAAAATGAAATCGATGACTCAATTCATTTCAGAAGAAACCATCTATGCATTGGCTTGGACAGTTTTACACAGTCTTTGGCAAGGCCTATTAATTGCACTCGTGTTTTCACTAGTTTATTATAACCTTAAAAATAAATCTTCAAGATTTAAATATCATTTGGCCATTGCTGCTTTGTTTGCAATAGTGTTTTCTTCAGCATATACTTTCGTATCGTTAAATAAATTGGACTCAGGTCAAAGCCTCCAAGAATATTCCGTACCAACAACAGTGATTGCTAGTGCAGATACTTATCAAATGGCATTGAAAACGAATGCATCAAATTGGTTTGAAATAAGTCTATCATTTTTAGATAATAACTCCAAATATGTAGTTGGCATTTGGGTATTTGGTCTTTTCTTTTTTGTATTAAAGATGTTGTTTGGACTGTATTCAGTTAATCAAATCAGATTTAGTGCGGAGACAATTATTGATAAAAGCTGGCAAGAAAAAATTGACAAATTCTTAGTCAATTTGGGCAGCAGAAAATCAGTTGAGATCGCTCAGTCATCTTTGATTAAGATTCCCATGATGATCGGATTTTTTAAGCCAATGATTTTATTTCCTGTCGGCGTAATCAATCAAATGGATGCAAAGGAAGTAGAAGCTATTATTGCTCATGAATTAAGTCATGTATTGAGAAATGACTATTTCATGAATATCATACAAACTTGTGTCGAAGTACTTTTTTATTTTAACCCAGCAGTTTGGTGGATATCCTCCATTGTTAGATCTGAAAGAGAAAACGCCTGTGATGATATGGCAATCAATCTTACTCATTCAAATGTTGACTATGCAAAAGCACTTTTAAATTTGGGTTACCAGCAGTCTAACTCGAATTCTTTAGTTATGAGTTTCGGCGGGAAGAAGAAGAAACTATTGAATAGAGTACAACGCATATTAAATAACTCACAGCATAAACCACGCGTAATGGAAAAAATTATCACAAGTATTTTACTCCTCGTTCTGATTGTTGGAATATCGATGGGTGCAAATACCAAAGATAGTCCAGCGCACAAAACCACAATTGAGACTAATGATTTACCAAATTCGATTTTTATTCAAAATGAGAATGAGGAAAAGGAGTATATCCTAATCGATACCTTGCCAAATCCAGTAGAAACCTCATGTCAAATGATGTACTACAATGATGACAAGAGGGTAGATATTTGGAAAGAAAGCGGTAAGATCATCAAACTGTGGGTAGATGGAGTAAGAATTGATGAAAAGGATTTTCATAAGTATCAAGCCTACATTGATGAGGCTCCTAGTTACTTGTTGGAACGAACAAACAAGCTTGGGCAAGAGTTTGAAGAGACTGAATTTGATGGTCCTAAACCACCTGTTCCTCCTACACCACCTAGTGCACCTGCACCCCCTGCACCACCTAGAGCACCTGCACATCCTGCTTCACCGACTTCACCTGCACATCCTGCGCCGCCAATCAACCCAAACAAGGGTAATATAAATGATCTTGGAATGATGCTAGAAGAACAAAAGGCACTTCAAATGGAGTTATCGCAACTAGCATTAGAAGAATACCAAAGAGAGCGTGAAAGAATTATGCATGAACTTAAGTCTCTCTCTGAAATTACTTTGATTGATTCACTTCATCCAACCCTTAAAATGCTTGAAACCGAAGATGGGTTGGCGGTACTTAATTTTGAAAATGGAAAGGCTCTTGAATTTGAAAATAATATTGTTTTCAAAGATTATGCAGGAGATGTTGACCTATTAGTCGCTCAATTAAATGAACAAACTCATGAGTTGAATAGAAAAATGGCTAGAATCGATGAAGACATTATGATTCAGATGGAAGAAAGTTCTGCTCACATGCAAGAATTGTTAGAATCCACGAATGATATAATGGCAACTACTCTTTCTGATCTGGGTGGGATTGATCTTGCAATTCAGAATGCTCAACTGACACACAGGCTCAACAATGATAATTTAAATTCTGTTTTTGAAACAAATTTACTACTCGATGGATTAATAAAAAGTAGAGACAGTTACAATTTCAAAATCACAAATGATTATTTCAAAATAAACGGGAAGAAAGTGTCAAAAGATATTCACAATAAATATTTGAATATCATCAAGGCAGAAAGATCTGCTTATGAAAACCAAAAAATCAAATACAGCAGATCCATTAAAGGAGATAATAGAGAAACATCAATTCAAATTTCAAGAGAATCATAAAAGAAATGTCTAGCTAATTTTAATGCTAGAATTAAAATAAACAATTAGACGAGGATGAAGGTCTGCTCTTGTAGCAGGCCTTCTCTATTTCAACTTTACGCTAATCCTTTTTTTAGCATCCCAATGAGATATTGACTTTGATTGAATTCTATAAATGGATATTCTATTTTACTTAGAAACAATCCATTGGGTAGGGCGGGCTTCTTTTGTTTCAACTCTCTTTTTTGAGTCAAAATATCATAAAATTCTTCCAAGGTCATTTTTTTAGTTCCGACCTGCAACAAAAAGAAAATACAGAATCTAATCATCCCTCTAAGAAATCGATTGCTTGTAATTGTAAATCGTGCACGACCTTGTTTTTCATTTACAAGCAATTTGCACTGACTGATCTTACACAATGTATTCTTGTATAAGTTTGCCTGCTTGCAAAGTGGCTTAAAATCCTTTGTGTTAGATATGAGTTTTACCGCCTCTTGCATCAGATCAAAGTCCAAGCTTAAATTTTCATAAAATGAACTATACCGAATTAGTATTGGATCCTTCTTCCAATGT
>CALHKJ010000082.1 GCA_938033975.1 uncultured Saprospiraceae bacterium
ACAGGGTACGAGGATACAGCAACAGTTGTACTTACTCCCCAATAGGATTTAAGTAATAAAATATTTAAGGAGGCTGTTTTGTAAAAAACAGCCTCCTTTGTTTTATAGCATACTGACAAATCCTTAAATTAATCCTCAACAATAGGATCTCGAATTTTTAACTAGACTTATATTAAACTATAAATGAAAATACTTTTCATTTTAATATTATCATCTGTTTCCCTTTTAGGATTTTCGCAAAATACTGTTGGGACTTTAGTTTATGATTCTGAAGCAGCTTTGGATGCATATAATTTATTCTACCCAAACTTACAATCAAATGTTTTTCTTATCGATAACTGTGGTCAATTAATAAATCTTTGGGAAGGTAGTCAAGATTCCCGTCCAGGTTTCACAGCAAAATTAGATTCAAGTGGCAACTTAATAAAGGCTGTTAATTCTATTGATATTCAACATTATTTTGGTGCAGGAGGCTCCGGAGGTTTATTGGAATCCCACACTTGGGACAATGAGTTGTTGTGGCAACATGTAGCTTCTGATTCTGTTACAAGACAACATCATGACTTCGAATTAATGCCTAATGGCAACATACTTTATATTAGTTGGAAACAATTATTCTATCAAGAAATTAAACAACTAGGATTTGATACCATTAGTAATCAAATGGAAAAATTATGGTTTGAATGTATCAAGGAGTACAGCCCAGAATTTGACAGTATAGTTTGGGAGTGGTGTAGTGATCATCATACCGTACAAGAATTTGATCCAAGTCTTCCAAACTATGGACTTGTCGATGAGCATCCAGATAGAATTGACATCAATTATCAGGAATTTAGTTTTAGTCGTGAGGATTGGTTACATGCTAACTCTGTGGCTTATAATGAAGAGCTTGATCAAGTAGCATTGAGTGTTCGAAATATGAATGAAGTATGGATTATTGATCATAGTACAACAACATTTGAAGCAACAACTGCTAGTGGAGGGAATAGTAACAAAGGTGGAAGAATTCTTCATAGATGGGGCAATCCTGCAGCATATGGAAAAGGAGATAGCCAATCAAGGATGTTGTTTTATCCACATAATGTGAAGTGGATTAATGATGTCTCAAATGAATATCATGGACAAATACTAGTGTATAATAATTCAATTGCTGAAGGTTTATCTCTAGGGGCAATGTATAATACTCCGTTTGATGAAGATGGTAATTATCTTTTGGAAGAGGGTATATTTCTTCCCAGTGAATTCACACGTCAGATAAGCCATCCCGATACATCAAGAAATGAGTCATTGCAAGGTTCAAACGTTGAATTGTTGAGTAATGGAAACTTTTTTATGCAAGCATCACAACAAGGCAGAGGTTTCGAATTAACCGATGACGAAACTGTGGTATGGGAGTATGTGATTCCTTTTTCATTAGGCGAACCAGTTCCGCAAGGTACTGTCTTGAATCCAGTACTGAATTTTAATTTCAGCATGAAAAGATATAGTGCAACATTTTCTGCATTTGAAGAAAAAGATTTGTCACCTAAGGGTTATTTAGAATTAGAACCCAACACTGACTTTTGTACAATTTCTGATCTGCAAGAACCTGTATTAAATCCATCTTTAAAGATTATTTCAAATCCAGTTGCTGATGATTTATATATTGAATCTTCTAAAACTACAGAAGTCATGCTGTACAATTTACAAGGACAAAACTTATTGAACTTCACGATTGCTTTAGGTCAAAATCAAATTGATATCAGTCATCTACCTGGTGGCTTATATTTTTTAAGAAGTGACGACAGAAGAACCATTGAGAAGTTTGTAAAACTGTAAGCAGCTCTTTCGATGATTAATCGATTGTGAAATCATGAGAATTATATATTACTTATATTTGTAATATGTTTGAACAATTAGATCAATTTTGCTCCTACTTATTGAATGAGAAAAGGTATTCTCTGCACACAATCAATGCCTACAAAACTGATTTAAATCAATTTGTGGAATATTGTCATTCGTGCTATGAGCTTACTGACGTAAGATTGATAAAGCATACCATCATCAGATCTTGGATAGTAGAAAGAATGGAAATTGGAGATGTTGAAAAATCAATCAATAGAAAGATATCATCACTCCGCACATTTTTCCAATATTTAAAAAGGAGAGGGGAGGTTGATAAAAGCCCAATGCTAAAAATAGTTGCTCCCAAAATTCCTAAGAGACTTCCTGAATTTATACGCGAAGATTCCTTGAGTATATTATTCGACACATTAAATGAATCGGAATCTTATTCTAGTTTGCGCGACCGAGTTATTATTGAATTGTTGTATAGCACAGGTATTAGAAGAGCTGAACTTATTTCTATTCAAGAAAAGGATATCAAATTTCAAGATGGATTGCTGAAAGTTTTGGGGAAAGGAAATAAAGAACGACTAATTCCTTTAAGCAAGCTTATGATGGATAAACTCAAAGCATTGATAGAGATGAAGTATAAAAAATGGGAGGATGCAAGCTCATATTTATTTTTGACAGATAAAGGCAAAAAGGTTTATCCCAAATTCGTTTACAATAAAGTCAAACAACTCTTATCAATGGTTAGTACCTCCGATAAACGGAGTCCTCATATATTAAGGCATAGTTTTGCTACGCATTTGACGAATAATGGTGCAGATATCAATGCAATAAAAGAATTGTTAGGCCATGCTAGTCTCGCGGCAACCCAGATATACACTCACAACAGTATTAGTAAGTTGAAGGAGGTGTATTCTAAGTCCCATCCGAAGGCAAAAGTGGGACCTAAACAAAAGAAAAGCTCATATTAAAGAAATAAATATGTGTTATATATGTCATTTTGGGGTTGATTTGAGCCTTAAATTGTTGGTATTCAGTGCCTTAAGGCTTTGTTAATTTTTTTTAACAAGCTGTTTCAATATTCATATAAAATTTATATTTTTGCATTCGCTTTCACGTAAGCGCTTGGACTATGTGATGCCGATGTAGCTCAGTTGGCCAGAGCAGCTGATTTGTAATCAGCGGGTCGGGGGTTCGAATCCCTCCATCGGCTCTCTTTTGAAATAGTAGTAAAGAAAATGTGATAGGGGGTGCGCCGGAGTTGGAGAGCCGGGCCAG
>CALHKJ010000083.1 GCA_938033975.1 uncultured Saprospiraceae bacterium
AATTTATCAGAATACTTGATTCCCATATTTGGTGGAGCCATCATACCTAATAATATCACTTGAACCTCCGGATATATTGCATAGACCTTATCAAGAATTCCATTTAAATTCTTTTCTGTTTCGACTGGATCCAATCCACGCAGTGCATCATTGGCCCCTAATTCAAGGCAAAACACATCAACTTGCTGCCTCAAAACCCAATCAATGCGGTTTAAACCACCAGAACTAGTCTCTCCACTGACACCTGCATTAATGACTGTATATTCTAGCTCAAGCGAATCAATCGTATTTTGTATCAAATAACTGAAAGCATCCTTTTCATCCAATTGGTAGCCGGCGGTAATACTATCGCCAAAGAACAAAATTTTCTTCTTGGTAGAAGTTTTTTCGGCTTTTATCGAATCTTCCAAGCTTTGAGCGGACTCATTTGCAACTTGTTCTCTATTAGTTTGTTTATTTTCGCATGCGCTACAAAGCATAAGTATAGCAAGGAATAGAATTCGCAAAGAAATATGTGTGTTCATTTTTAAATTTTGGTAGCGTAAAATTACTAAAAGTAAATTGTAAATATTGGGTAACAACGAAAGCGGCCTTTCAGATGTTTTAGAGATTCAAGATCTATCAAAAACCTATAAGTCCAACAACAGAGATTTAACTGTACTCAGCGAAATCAATTTTAAGATTAAACCAGGCGAAACGGTCTCCATCGTGGGGCCATCCGGTAGTGGTAAAACTACACTCCTAGGTCTGTGTGCAGGTCTAGATCAAGCAAGTACTGGAAATGTAAAACTGTACGGAAATGATTTGGGTTCCTTAAACGAAGACCAAAGAGCATTGATTAGAAATCAGAATGTTGGTTTTATTTTTCAAAACTTCCAATTGATCCCTACCTTGACTGCTTTGGAAAATGTAACCATTCCATTGGAATTGCAGGGAGCAAAAAATGTAAAGCAAAGAGCTCTGGAACTTTTGGACCGAGTAGGACTCAAGGATAGAGCAACCCACTACCCTAATCAGTTATCTGGTGGTGAACAGCAAAGGGTTTCCTTGGCCAGAGCATTTAGCAATGAACCTAAATTGCTATTTGCAGATGAGCCTACAGGAAATCTTGATGGAGATACAGGTGATAAAATCGAAGAATTGCTTTTTGATTTAAACAAAGAAAAAGGTACTACCTTAATTATAGTCACACATGATTTAGAGTTAGCATCTCGCACACAAAGAGTAATCAAATTAAAAAGTGGAAAGATTGTTTCCGATAGCCTCAATTGATGAACTGGAGTTTTTTATTTAGAACTGCGATAGCAGACGCCAAAACCCAATGGGGTAAATTATTTCTATTTATTTCTTCTATAGTATTAGGAATAGCAGCTCTCGTTGCCATCAATTCTTTCAATGAAAATATTGTCAAAGATATTGATAGACAATCAGCTTCTTTGCTTGGGGCAGACATTGTTGTGACAGGAAATAAAAGTCTACCACAAAGCTTAGAGCCAGCACTAAAAAACTTGCCAGGAGAAAGCGCCAAAGAGCATGAGCTCCTATCAATGGCCTACATTCCAAAAAACGAAGGAACTCAATTTGTACGTATCAAAGCATTGGAAGGTGATTTCCCTTTTTATGGTGAGTTCTTGACCGAACCCGCAAGTGCTTCAAAGGAATTTAAAAGTAATGGTACTGTCCTTGCGGATAAAACCTTTATGAAACAGTTTTCTTTGGAAGCTGGAGACCAGGTTAAACTGGGAGATCATACTTTCACAATCGAAGGTAAGTTGATGAACAATATGGGAGCGTCAAATCTTGCAGCCGGTTTTGCACCTGTAATCTATATTCCATTTGATCAGCTTGAAAAAACAAACTTGGTTCAACCCGGAAGTATCATTGACTACTCGTATTTCCATAAAATACCTGAAGAGTTTGATGCAAATCTTTGGAAGGATGAATATCGCCAAGAGTTTAGAAATGAAAGCATGCGGATCAACACCATTGATGATCAAAGAGAAAATCTCAATGAAGCTTTCAACTCACTCAACTCATTTTTAAATCTGGTAGCATTGGTATCACTACTGCTTGGTTGCATTGGAGTGGCCAGTAGTGTTTTTATATATGTCAAAAATAAAATTAGTTCGATAGCAATTTTTCGGTGCCTTGGTATGAAAAGCAATGATGCCTTCATCATTTACTTTCTACAAATCCTAGTACTAGGTATTTTAGGGAGTCTCATGGGCGCAGCCATTGGAAGTGCCATTCAATTATTGCTACCGAAGGTGTTCAGTGATTTACTTCCATTTCAGGTCGTAACAGAAATTTCATGGCCATCCATCATTCAAGGACTGAGTTTAGGACTTGTGATTACTGTTTTATTCGCTTTGATTCCCCTTCTGGAAATTAGAAAGATTTCTCCAATCAGAACCTTGAGAAGTAATTTTGAAGAAGAAGGGACTGGGAGAAGAGATCCTTTGGTTTGGTTATGTTATGCTGCCATCATTATTTGTCTGACTGGTTTTCTGTTTAGCCTCACAGGGTCATTCTTAAACGCCTTGATTTTCATTGCAGGAATTCTAGTTTCATTCTTTATTCTATATGCTGTTTCCAAAATAATTATTTGGGCAGTCAGAAAATTTTTTCCAAGGCATTGGAGTTTTGTGCTGAGACAAGGCTTGGCAAACTTGTATCGACCTAATAATCAAACGCAAATACTTTTGGTTTCTCTTGGACTTGGAACAACCATCTTAAGCACCCTCTTTATTGTTCAGAGTTTGATCTTAGAAAATGTGAATGCCATGGACGCAGGCTCGCAACCAAACATGATACTTTTTGGCATCGAGACCAATCAGATGGGTGAGTTGAAGGAAAAGACCAAGTCTTTTGATATG
>CALHKJ010000084.1 GCA_938033975.1 uncultured Saprospiraceae bacterium
GTACGTTTCTTGTACAAGATCGTTGGCATCTTCTTCATTGTAAGAGAGGTGAAACGCAAAGGTTTTTAGGGCATCAATGTGAGGAAGGAACTCCTCATTGAATATTCGATCGTATTTTTCTTTATCCTGAGACACTATTAAGTTTCTGTCTTCCAAATGTAGCTTTTTTGTTAAAAATAAGGGCACAAGTAGCCCAAGCTTTCCTTCGAAACTTACTACCTGAGTTATCTACCCTTATATAATTAAGGAAACTATTAACAACTTAGTTCCACAGAAACTGGACAATGATCAGAATGTACAGCATCCGTATGCTGTTTTGATGCTAAAATCCGCTCCTTCAATGCTTTTGAAGCTGAAATGTAATCAATCCTCCAACCCTTGTTATTTTTTCTTGATCCAGCACGGTAACTCCACCAGGTATAGTGGTCTTGGATATCACCATTTATTTGCCGAAAGGCATCTATAAAATCTTTCTTAAACCATGTATTCATCCATTCTCGCTCTTCAGGTCTAAAACCTGAGGGTTTATCTTTCCTTTTAGGATTATGAATATCGATATCCTGATGCACAACATTGTAATCACCAACTAGAACAATATTCTTTCTTTTCTTCAATAGCTTTTTAACCCAAGGCATTAAATCATTGAGAAATTCTACCTTGAATTCATGTCTCTCTTCACTAGCTGATCCAGAAGGGAAATAGGAATTCAATAAGGTAATATCTCCAAAGTCAGTTCTTAGCATTCTTCCCTCGCGATCGTAGCGATCCATTTTCATTCCAGTCTCAACCTTATCGGCTTCAATTTTTGAAAAAGTAGCAACGCCACTGTAACCTTTTTTTTCTGCAGAATGCCAGTACTGATATTTATATCCAAGAGCTCCAAAAATTTCGGGAGCAATCTGTTCTGGTTGTGCCTTGGTTTCTTGCATGCAAAACACATCTGGTTTTTCTTTTTTCAACCAATCAAGCAGATCTTTTTTTAGCGCAGCACGTACACCGTTAACGTTATAACTTACAATCTTAATTTTCTTCATTTACTTTACATTAAAAGCTCCTTTACTCAATCCAATATCTGACAATTGATTACCTCCTGCGACATTGGTAAGTTTTGCCTCCATGCCCAATAATTTTCCATGAGACTCAGAAATCATAGCCCCAGTCGAAAGTGTTTTCCAATCACCCCATTCAACATTGACACCTTTTACTGGAAGAACCTTTGTCCACATTTGCCAAGATTCCGGTGTATTGTTTTCATCCAACCACCATAAGTAAGAATCTCCAGGTGTAACCCCACCGCTTTTATAACTTGCCATCAATCCCTTTTTACCATCTTTTTCAACCATAGACCTTTCTACACCCTTATCCATAACTTTATAGGGAGCACAAAACCAAAATGAATCATTGCACCAAAAACCCCAAGCTTTATCAATAAGTTTTTTCTTTTTTTCTCCCTCGACAACAGCTCCGTCACTCATAGCCAAACCGTCAACTTCATCAAGATCCATAATCACTTTATTCTTTTTCCATTCTATGATTGCAATGTTTTCATCTTTATCCCAATGATAATGATGCCCACCACCAAAGAAAGTCCACTTTAGATATCTGGTTTGATCCCAAGCATCTTTATTCAAAGCATTGAGCATATCTTGGGCTAATGATTCTGCTTGTGCACCTTTTGTCGTTGAAGGAAGTTCTTCACTCATCACTTTCATACAGGTTACTGAGCAAACAGCTAGCAACAAAAGCAATATCCCAAACCATTTAAACTTTTTCATATTTTCTATTTAGTCTTATTTAATCTACCATATTAAAGAAACTTCTATTTTTGCAAGAAGTTTAATAACAACGCTCAAATGTACAAAGACAAAAGAGTCATCGTAGTAATGCCAGCATATAATGCAGCGGCTACACTAAAACAAACCTTGGATGAAATTCCAATGGATCTCGTAGATGAAGTGATCCTTTGCGATGATGCCAGTAAGGATAATACGGTGCTCGAAGCTGAAAAGTTAGGTATTAAGCACATCATTATTCATGATACCAACAAAGGATATGGTGGCAACCAAAAATCTTTGTACAACAAAGCCCTAGAACTTAAAGGTGATATTGTGATCATGTTGCACCCAGACTACCAATACACTCCCAAATTAATCCCAAGTATGGTTAATATCATTGGAGAGGGTTTGTATCCAGTTGTCTTAGGGAGCCGAATCTTAGGTAAAGGAGCTTTGAAAGGAGGCATGCCTCTTTACAAATATATTGCAAACCGATTTTTGACCCTGAGTCAAAACTTGCTGGTCAATTACAAACTATCAGAGTATCACACTGGCTATAGAGCTTTTTCTAGAGATGTTTTAGAAGGAATCAATTTTAATTCCAATTCTGATGACTTCATTTTTGATAATCAAATGCTTTCGCAAATTATTTTTTCAAAATTTGATATTGGTGAGGTGACATGTCCTACCAAATATTTTGAAGAAGCTTCATCCATCAATTTTACAAGAAGTACAAAGTACGGATTGGGTGTGCTTGGTGTGTCATTGAAACATTTTATTGCCAGGTTGGGTATTTACAAATCAAGCTTATATAAATAATGTCATACTACGACAAGGTATTTGAGGTAACCAAAGCTATCCCAAAAGGGAGAGTAACTACCTATGGCGCTATTGCTGATTTTTTGGCTTTGGGCTCGGCTCGTATGGTAGGGTGGGCACTTAATCAATGTCATGTTATGACAGATATTCCTGCACACAGAGTTGTAAACAGTAAAGGAGTCTTAAGTGGTCGCCTGCAATTTGTAACACCGACAGCTATGCAAGAACGATTGGAGGCTGAGGGGGTAGAAATTGTCAAACACAAAGTTCAAGAGTTTGATAAGCGGTTTTGGCATCCCTCTGAAAGCCTAGATCAAACCAAGTTTGGAGCGTGAACTAAGTTTCCAGATTTATAGTTATACATATTGTATCTTTAAACTATTCAAAAGTAATACTATGAAAAATATTGTTTTAAGCGTTTTAGTCATTTTCGCTTCCGCAAATGTTGGCATTGCACAAGATGTACTAGGTGTTTGGAAAACCATTGACGATACGGATAATGTCGAGAAATCTCACATTGAAATCTATGAACAAGACGGAAAGGTCTATGGTAAAGTAATAAAGTTATTAGAGGGCGCAACTGCTACACATTGTAATGACTGTGAGGGTGACTTAAAGGGTGCACCGATTACAGGAATGGTTATTTTAAAGGATTTGGTTGCAGAAGATGACTATTATGAGGATGGTGAGATCATTGATCCAGCATCCGGAAAAGTATATAGTTGTTGGATTCAATTAGAATCTGCTGATAAGCTTAAAGTTCGAGGATTCTTAGGTTTTTCAGTGATTGGAAGGACTCAATACTGGTATAGAGTCAAATAATTGACAGTCCAAGAAGAGAAAAGCACAATAAATCGATGTTTGGGGATGTTTTAAGAGTGATTATTATTTAATTCCTAAAATTTGTGAATGACGCACGATTACACTCCAAACATGCTGGTTAAGTACATTTACAGTGAAACAGACTTATTCGAAACACTGGAAATCGAAAATGCTATCGACAATGACGTTCAACTTAAAGAAAGCTATTTGACCCTTAAAAATGGGTACAATATGCTTCCTAAGGTGCAATTTGCACCTTCACAATCTGCTATCGACAATATTTTATTCTTTAGCAGTATCCAAGAAACGGATGCATTAGCGTAATAAGCACAACCACAAGAAAAGCAAAGGGCAGATATCATTAGATATTTGCCCTTTTTTTATGAGTATTGTGGCAATTATTCTAGCTTCCGCAAATGGCTACACCTCTAGAGAAAAAGCTTGGATTGAAAGATGGACAAAGGGTTTCTTTGATCGATGTCCCAGATTATTATGAAAACTTGTTTACTTCTTTCCCTGAAATACAACTAAAGAGCAGAGCTACTGTTGAATTAATTCATTTCTTTGCAAAATCTCAGAAAGAACTGATTCAAAAACTCCCAAAATTGAAGAAAAGGATCGTTCAGAATTGAATGATCTGGGTTTCATGGCCGAAGAAGTCGTCAAAAGTTGAAACAGACATAGTTGAGAGCATAATTCGCAATTATGCAATAGAAATAGGGCTTGTGGACGTAAAAGTTTGCGCTGTAGACGAAATTTGGTCCGGATTAAAGCTGGTAATTCCGCTAAAATATAGGAAGTAAAAACAAAAAATGTCTGAATATTCGACATTTTAAAATATTATGCATACCTTTGATATGTAATTAAGATTTAAAAGAACTAAACAATGGCTAAAGACGACAAACTAAAAAGCCTCAAGTTAGCAGTAGATAAGCTTGAGAAGACCTATGGTAAAGGTACTGTGATGAAACTTGGTGAAAAACAAGTGGCAGATATTGAGACAATCTCCACGGGATCTCTCGGACTAGATGTTGCTCTCGGAATAGGAGGATTTCCAAGAGGCAGAGTAGTAGAGATATATGGTCCAGAATCATCAGGTAAAACCACCTTAGCTATCCATGCAATTGCAGAATCACAAAAGAAAGGAGGAATTGCAGCCTTCATAGATGCGGAACATGCTTTTGATAAATCATATGCTGAAGCATTAGGGGTAGACACAGAGAACTTATTGATTTCACAACCAGATAATGGAGAGCAAGCACTAGAAATTGCAGAGCACTTGATTCGTTCTGGGGCCATTGATATCATCGTTATTGATTCAGTAGCAGCCTTAGTACCAAGAAGTGAGATAGAAGGAGAAATGGGTGATTCAAAAATGGGACTACAAGCAAGATTGATGTCACAGGCATTAAGAAAGCTGACAGGAACAATTGGCACCACAGGTACAACCTGTATTTTCATCAACCAGTTGAGAGAGAAGATTGGTGTAATGTTCGGTAATCCAGAAACAACAACAGGAGGTAATGCACTTAAGTTTTATGCTTCCGTAAGATTGGATATCAGAAGATCTGGTCCAGCAATTAAAGACAAAGAATCAAATGTTGTTGGTAATCACGTGAAGGTAAAAGTGGTTAAAAACAAATTGGCTCCACCATTTAGAATTGCAGAATTTGATATCATGTACGGAGAAGGAATCTCTAAGTGTGGTGAGATTGTAGATATAGGCGTAGACTTTGATATCATCGAGAAGAGTGGATCATGGTATGCATATGGGGGAACGAAAATTGCTCAAGGAAGAGAAAGTGCTAAGAGATTTATCCTAGACAATCCAGAAGTTGCTCTTGAGATTGAAAACAAAATTAAAGAGAGACTAATGCCTAGCAAAGAGTTTGAAGGAGCACCGGAAGAGGAGGCAGAAGTAATGGAAGTAAAAGAATAGAAACTCTATAGAGGAAGAAATATTCTAAGAAAAAAGGGG
>CALHKJ010000085.1 GCA_938033975.1 uncultured Saprospiraceae bacterium
GAAGACGATACATCTCCTACGGCTATATGTGATCAGAATACTGTAGTTTCATTAAGAGGTGATGGTACAGCAGAGGCTTATGCTTCAACCTTTGATGATGGAAGCTATGACGATTGTGAATTATATACCTTGTTAGTTCAAAGGATCAATCCTTCAGATGATTGTCCATGTGAACTTCCTTCTTTCCATGATATGGATTATTTAGGAGAATTAGACGGACACTTTTATTATCTATCCAAAACGAAAATGACTTCTTTCAAAGCATATGCTTATGGAGAAGCAATGGGAGGCCATCCTGCTATCATTGAAACCGACACAGAAAATTCTTGGATAAGAGATCAAGTAGACGGCCTTTTGGCTGGTGATGAATATTTTATTGGTTTGAACGATGCAGACCAAGAAGGAACTTTTACCTGGAACAATGGATTTCCAGCAAACTATACAAATTGGAATGGTGGAGCACCAGTGAATACTGCAGACTTTGTAGTGGCAAATGCTGATGGAACTTGGTCAGTTGTAACGGATGCCAGAGAAGAAGCATTTGTATTAGAAATTACAGATCCATGCGGATGGAGTGATTATGTAAATTTCTGCTGCGATGATGCAGGAGGAGAGCATATGGTTGCACTAAGAGCTGTTGACTACTTTGGTAAAATAACCAACTGTATGGCAATGGTAGAAGTACAAGATAAGATTGCGCCTGTGATCACTTGCCCAGCTGATATGACAATTACTTGTGAAGAGGTTATTGACTTTGATAATCTTGCTGAAAGGTTTGGTATGGCAACAGCAGTTGATGGATGTCAAGCAGAAGTCGTAGAATTTTCACCATCTGTTAATATAGATGCATGTGGAGTAGGTCAAATAAGAAGAACTTTCCTTGCTAATGATGCAAACGGTGTTTCACAATGTCGTCAAACCATTACGATTGAAAGTGTTGAGTTATTCGAAGAGGGTAGAATTCTGTGGCCAGAGGATTATTATAGTGATGATGGATGTGATGCGGGTCAATTGATTCCAGAAAATTTACCTATAGGATTTCAAAAACCAATTATTGATGAACGTTTTTGTGATCTTGTTAGTGAAGAATATGTAGATGACGTTTTCTTCTTTGCAGGAGATTCAGATGCTTGTTTTAAAATATTGAGAACTTGGACTGTTATTGATTGGTGTACATTCAATGAAAATGATTCAGATTTAAATAATACTCCTGAGTCTTCAGATAATGGCGTAATTCCAGGTTACTTCACAAGACAACAAACAATAAAAATTAGCAATAATGTCAAGCCAACAATAACTGTAAATAGTGTAAGTGAAGTTTGCACTTACGAATGCGAAGATGGCTTTATTGAGCTTCGAGCAACTGCCACCGATGATTGTACGCCAGAAGAAAATATGTCATGGCAATTTGAAATCGATTTTGACTCTGATGGAGATCCAGATGTTACCGGAATAAGTGGTCTTGGAAACACCATCATAGCAGATGGAACATTCCCAATAGGAACACATACAATCTTATTTACTTTTGAAGATAGATGTGGCAATATGGAATCAAACTTATTTAGTTTTACTATTAAGAATTGCACCTTACCAACAGCTGCATGTATTGATGGTTTAGCAGTAGGATTAGAGGCTATGGATTTAGATGGAGATGGAGTATTTGATACAGAAATGGGCTGCATTTGGTCTGACTCTTTTGATGCAAGTAGTGTTCATCCTTGTGGTTTAGATGTTTCAATTGTCTTTTGCGATGATCCTGATGATCCAAGTACTTACACTACGGAAAAATGTTTTGATTGTTCCGATTGTGGTACTCAAATGGTAAATATTTGTGTAGTTGATGTATTTGGAAATGTAGATTTCTGTACAACATCTGTAGAAGTTCAGGATAATAACAATGTAGATTTATGCCCTGATGCAAGTGATTGTATCATTGCGCCAGTTGCAGAAATAACAGTCACAGATTGTTCTGTAGATTTTGATCCAACTGTAATCGGAGGATTCCCACTTATAACAGCGGATTGTGTCTGTGATGACTTTGATATGACTTATGAAGATGCTGTAGTTGACCTGCCAAACGATGATTGTGTAGGATTGATGAGGACTTGGACAGTAGTACCTCTTTGCGGATGCATGGACGATGAAGCTGTCTTTACCCAGTTAATTCGAGTAATGAATCAAACAGATCCAACTGTACAGGCACCTGCAGGAGTCAATGCGGTTGCTAATGATAATTGTCTTGCAGCTGTTGATTTAGATTTAGCAGTAGCCTTTGGACAATGCAATACTGGAATGTTAATAAGTAATGACTTTAATAATGGTGGTAACGATGCAAGTGGGGATTATCCAATAGGTACAACTACAGTTGTCTATACTGTTACAGATGAATGTGGTAACACTGGTACACACTTTACGACTGTAGTAGTGACTGATGATTCTGCACCAGTTTGTACAACGCAAAATGTAACATTGACTTTAGATGATGACAGTGAAGTGTCAGTTATGGTTGATGATGTTGCACTTACTGCTGTAGATGCATGCGATACAGATACTGAAGTATTTTTTATTTTGATAAACGGTGTAACAACTACAAGTATTGATTATGATTGTGATGATATAGGAGACAACGATGTAACCTTAATAGTTACAGATTCTTCTGGGAATAGTTCGACTTGCACAGCAATAGTAACTGTTGTAGATACGAATGCTCCAATTTGTCAAACTCGTGATATAACTGTGTCAATTGATTCTGGAACTTCAATAGAAGTACCGGTAAGTATGATTGATGATGGTTCAGCTGACTTAGACGAATGTTCAGAGATTACACTTTCGCCAGATAACTTTGTATTTGATTGTTCGCAACTTGGAACTAATACTGTTGTCATGACTGTAACAGATATGTCAGGAAATACCTCTACTTGTTCCGCTACTATTACAGTGAATGAAACAGTTGCACCTACATGTTCAATTGAGGATCTCACAATAAATCTTACAGGAGCGGATATGATCATTACATTGGATGATATAGACTTTACTGTGGATGATGAATGTGGAGAAATTGCAACAATAACCTATTCAGAACAAATGGTGAATTGTGCATTGCTAAATGGACAAGGAACAATGACCTTGACAGGGCAAAATGGAATCAATATTGATTTTACAGATGCTTTTGGTAATACAACAAGTTGTTCAGCGGATATTATTTTGAATGATGTCAGTGAAATTGTTTGCAGCGTTCAAGATATCACAGTTAATCTTGGTGAAGCTGGACAAGTGTTTATCATGCCAAGTGATATTGATAATGGAAGTACAGCTGGTTGTGATGAAATGCTTGATTTAGAATTAGATATTGATATGTTTGGTTGTAACAACTTAGGAGACAATACCGTTGTGCTAACTGCAACGACTAATTCTGGGATAAGTCAACAATGTACTGCTATAGTAACAGTAGTGGATGATGTTGCTCCAAGCTTAATGCCTAACTTCTGTCCTGCCGACCGTGATATTACTTGTGATGCAGATATCAGTGATTTAAGCGTATTTGGAGTACCTGATATGAGTGCGGTGATGGATAATTGTCCTGCATCATTCTCCTTTGGAGAAGAAGTTGTAATGAATTTAAATAATTGTAACATTGGAGTGATTTCAAGGACATTTACTTTGATGGATATTAATGGTAATATGATTCCTGATGCTGATGGCAATCCTATTACTTGTACTCAGATTATTAATGTTGATGGACCGACTAATCCTATTGTTGAATCAGATATTACATGGCCAACATCACCAGTGACTTTGGATTGTTCAGATCCAGACATCGATGATATGCCTGTAGTAGATGAGTCAAATGCAGAATGTTCAAGTATTACAATCACTTCGGAGGATGAAATAATAAGTGATGATGGTGATTGTAACTTTACATTAGAAAGAACTTTTACAGTGACAGATGCCTGTCAATTGCCTGCAGGTGTATTTACATTTGTGCAAACAATAAATATTTCTGATAGTACACCTCCGAGTATCAACGCAAGTCCTAATGACTTTGTTGTGGATTTAACTAATGCACCAAGTACTTGTAGTGCAACAATTACTTTAGATTTCAATGTAACTGATGATTGTCCTGAATCAGGTGATGTAACAGTATCACTTGATGCACCAGGACTGGTTAGTCAAACAGCTGTTGCTGCTAATGGAGATGTTTCATTTGATGTAGAGTTCTGTGCACTAGATGCAGAAGTTGCGCTTACCTTAACAGCTACAGATGGTTGTGGTAATGTATCAACAGACCTTGTTAATATTGAAGTAGAAGGAGAAGGTTGTATTGAATTGAGTTGTCAGAAATTTATCTATGCTTTAGAAGATGATGGAGAAAATGAAATTAATTCGCAGGATTACGATCTCGTGGAAAATTTATGTAGTAGTATTGATATAGATATTTCCTACAGTGCTACAGATATAAATGACACATTGGAAGTATATGGTTGCCAAACAATTATTGATAATGGAATTAATCCTAATATTAATGACTTCCTTTATTTCTGGGCAGGGGATACTGTAATTGATTCATGCAGAATTGTAGTTTTCTTCTCTAATGATCCTGATGGAGATGGAGATGATAGTGATGGGTGGCAAGCAATATGTGGGTTACAAGCATTAGCTGGCTATGTGACAGGAGAGGTTTTGACAGAAGACTTTGAGCCAATTGAAGACGTAGAAGTTGAATTGATTGGAAGTCCTTTTGAAGAGGTGATGACTACTAATTTAGGTACTTACGCGTTCCCTAGCATGCCATATGGAGATGGACAATACACAATTAATCCTACAAAAGATGGGGATTATCTCAACGGTGTTTCAACTCTGGATATAATTATGATTCAGAAACATATTTTGAGAATTGAAGAATTTGATTCTCCATATGATCACATTGCTGCAGATGTAAATGATTCAAAAACAATTACATCATTAGACTTAATTGAGTTGCGTAAATTGATTTTAGGAATCAATGAAAAATTCTCAAATAATACAAGTTGGAGAATGGTAGATAGAGGCTTTACTTTCTCTAATTCTAATAATCCATTAACAAGTGGGTATCCAGAAGAATACAATATTGCATCTTTCGAAACAGATATGAATATTGGTTTTGTAGGGGTAAAAGTTGGAGATATTAATGACAATGCTATTACTGGATTCAGTGCCAATAATGTAGTGGAAACAAGAAGTAATCAAGATCTCTTGATCAACTTTAGTGAAAGAGATTTTGTTGATGGAGAATTGTTTGATATTCAGCTTTCTATCACTCCTGAAAATGGATTTGAAGGAACTCAATTCACAATTGAAATTGATGATGATTTATTAATGATCGAAGATGTTATACTAGGAGAAGATCACCTTTGTTCTGAAGCTAATATTAATATCAATGATATTGCAAATGGTAAAATTAGTCTTAGTTGGAACGGTTTAGAGGAATTTGACGGGAGTACTAAACTTTTGGCTACTGTTAAAGTAATTGCGAAATCAAGTAATTCAATAAGTAACTCGCTTAGTATCTATGATAAAGGTATAAGACCTGAGTCTTACTTTAATGGAAACGTTGGTGATG
>CALHKJ010000086.1 GCA_938033975.1 uncultured Saprospiraceae bacterium
ACTAGAATACCAAATCCCTGATCTGTTTTTTGAATCACTACCAATAATGCTATCATTATCTTTTGAGCTAATTCGATATGCATAAGCCCCACCCAACTCCGACATAGTTTCAAATATTTTACTGTTTGAAATATCACTTGAGCAAAAGACAATTTCGCTAGGCTTTTCGAAACTGGCTATCTCCTTTATATTATTCAAACTTCCTAGATGAACCGTCTTATCAAAGCTATCTATTGGGCTCAAGCTACCAATCAATTTTACATTTGATTTAGTATCGTTAAATTGAGATGAAACTGAATTGATTGAATCCTTTGAACCAACCAGCAATACTCTTGTAACTTCAGAATTTCTAATACTCCAATTGTTTACTAATATTCTATTTCTCAATCTTTTAGAAATCCACAATAATATCAGTAAAACAAGGAATGAAAATAAGATTATTGCTCTTGAGAATCTATAATCTTCTGGAAGAAAACTGTAAACCAAAAAGCTCATCATTCCACCAAAGAGCCATCCTTTCATTAATTGAGCTACGGAAGACTTTTCATCATAATGGCCATTTAAAAAAAGACAAACTATATAAACAAGGCTAAAGCCTAAAAACAATTCATTGATTGGAATTGCGTCATAGTATTCAACATTTTTAAAGTAAAACTTTGCCCAGAGATATTTGGTAAAGAATAAAGAAAGAAAAACCAAAACTCCGTCAATTATTGGTGCTACAAATGGTAGAATTTTATTTTTGAAGAAGGCAAAAAAGCCACTTAACAAAATAGCTACATCTATAAATTTGCTTATTAAAAATGATTTTGAGGAGAAGTGTTTTTTATTGAAAATGGCCATGGCATTATAAAAATGCTTGGTGTAACTTATTGAAGTTTTCTTAGTGCTTTCTCCTTTAAAATGGATGATGGATGATTCGGAAAAATAATAGTTTCTGTAACCGCCTTTTGAAATACGATAAGACAAATCTATATCCTCCCCGTACATAAAAAATTGTTCATCCAATAAACCTATTTCGTCTAGTGCTTTCTTTCTTAAAAACATAAAGGCCCCACTTAAAACTTCAATTTCATGACTCTCATCCTTATCCAAATGACCAAGATGATATTTATTAAACTTTTTGCTTTTGGGAAATAACTTAGAAAGACCACTCATCTTATAAAATGCTGTCCAGAAATCCGGAAAACCTCTTTTTGATTCAGGCAAAAAATTTCCTTTACCATCTAACATTTTAATCCCAAGTGCACCTATCTTTTCATCTTCTTCCATTCTGCTAAAGCACTTTTCCAAAGTATCTTCACTTAAAAGCGTGTCGGGATTAAGTAACAAAACATATTTGCCTTGAGCAATATTAATAGCTTGGTTATTTGCAATAGCAAAACCAGGATTATCTTTGTTTTCAATAAGATGAATATTTGGATATTTCTCCTTAAGCATCACTACAGATCCATCAACAGAGTTGTTATCAACTACAAGGATTTCAATCTTAAGTTGATGCTTACTGGTAAGAATAGATTGAATACATTGATCAAGAAAATATTGAACATTGTAGTTTACAATAACTATTGAGATGTCCATCATATTAGATACTAGGATTGCACATAAGGTGTCCTGCTTACTATTGATCTACCGAGAGTCATTTCGTCAGCATATTCCAGGTCACCTCCAAAAGAAACTCCTCTTGCGATAAGAGAGATATTTACTTCTTTATCTTTTAATTTTTTAGAAATATAGAAAATAGTTGTTTCTCCTTCAATACTTGGAGAAACAGCCATTATCACTTCTTCAATATTATTTTCAGTAATTCTTTGGATCAAAGGATCAATATTTAAATCATCAGGTCCGATTCCATCTAATGGGGATATAACACCACCTAAAACGTGATATCTTCCGCTAAATTGCTGTGTTTCTTCAATGGCCATAACGTCCCTGATGGATTCTACCACACAAATTACATTTTTAAGTCTGTGCTCATCACTACAGATATTACATACATCCTCATCACTATAATTGTAGCAAACTTTGCATGTCTTTAGACTTTCATTGACTTCTAGAAGCGATTTTATAATCTTTTCACTTTTTTGAGTCTGGTCTTTGAGAAGGTGCAATACCATGCGTAAGGCCGACTTTTTGCCCACACCGGGTAATTTACTAAAGGCATTTACTGCCTCTTCTAATAAATTTGAGGAAAATTTCATTTTGTAAAATTAATGAAGTATCTGAGAAACAATGCTATTATTATAGCTATATAATAGTAGCTTTTTCGGCTTAAGTACTATTTTTGCTGCTCATTATAATACTAAATAGAGTAAGATGGCTGAAATAATAAGAATGCCGCGATTGAGCGATACCATGGAAGAGGGAAACATTGTTTCTTGGCTGGTAAAGGAAGGAGATGAAGTAAAACCAGGTGATGTACTAGCCGAGGTTGAAACAGACAAAGCGACAATGGACCTAGAAAGCTTCCACAAAGGTACCTTAATCTATATCGGAGTAAAAGAAGGGCCGGTTCTTGTAGATGGGATTATAGCCATTATAGGAAACAAAGACGACGACGTAGAAGCTTTGCTTAAGCAAGCAGAAGCGGACAAACCAGCTCCTGTAAAAGAAGAAGCAGCTAGTCCAGCAACTGAATCTGCGCAAGCTCCAGTTGCACCGGTAAGTGTTCCTACTCCTGCTCCAATGGTTTCTGCTACACCTGCACCAGTTTACACCGGTGAAGCAAAAGCAAGTCCATTGGCTAAGAAAATGGCCAAAGAAAGAGGAATCGATCTAAACTTTGTAAGTGGTACTGGTGAACACGGAAGAATCGTAAAAAGAGATATTGAAAATTACAATGGATCTGGAGGTGCTGGTGGCATGAAGCCAATGGCGCTTATTCCTGGTGTTAAGTATGGAGACAATCCCGTCTCACAGATGAGAAAAGTAATTGCTAGACGTCTTGGGGAAAGCAAGTTCTCGGCACCTCACTTCTATCTTACCTCCGAAATAAATATGGATACAGCTATTGCTGCAAGAAAAGCAATAAATGAAGAAGAAGGTGTAAAGGTTTCATTCAACGATTTGGTGGTAAAGGCTTCTGCTTGGGCACTTAGAAAAAATCCGAATATAAATGCTTCTTGGTTTGGTGATAAAATTACTATTCATCAAGATATTAATATTGGAGTCGCTGTTGCAGTCGAAGATGGTCTATTAGTACCCGTCTTAAGAAATGTTGATTCAATGAGCTTGCCTATGATCAATAGTCAGGTCAAAGCACTAGCAGGGAAAGCAAGAGAAAAGAAATTGCAGCCAGCTGAGATGCAAGGAAATACTTTTACAATTAGTAATCTTGGAATGTTTGATATTGATGAATTTACGGCAATTATTAATCCACCAGATGCATGCATACTTGCAGTAGGATCTATTGTAAAAAAACCAATTGTAAAAGATGACCAAATTGCTGTTGGTAGCATGATGAAGGTTACATTGTCTTGCGACCATAGGGTTGTAGATGGAGTGACAGGGGCTAAATTTCTGCAGAGTTTAAAATTCGTATTAGAGAATCCGATTAGGATGTTTGCATAATAATTAAAAAGGGCTAAATGAAATTCATTTAGCCCTTTTTAATTTAGAACTTCACAAACTTCTTCACCTTAAATCCTTCGGTGTCTTCAAGTTTTAAAAAGTAAAGCCCATTCTGGTATTTACTAACATCAATTGAAAGTATATCTCCTTTAAGATTATCAAGATAATGTAATTTGCCTTGAGCATTAAAAATACTTAAGCTTACATCTTTGTTTACTTTACCTTCGATCTCTATCCGTAGTTTATTACTCACTGGATTAGGGCTTATTGTAAATATAAAATCTTGAGATAGGTTAGTATTATTTGTAATGAGGCTCGGATCTAAAATAATTTGCTCATCTCCATCTTCGTACAAAGCAAAAATAAAGTAGCATAGAAACATTTCATCAGTAGTAAAAGGACCACGAGCAACATTGATAGGTGGGCTATTAGGATTATCATGATTGTTCAATGTATTATCATAAACCCCCTCACTTTTAATTATTGAGCCCGCTGGTATTTTCATAATGGATTGAAAGGTATAGTACTTCTGCCAGTGAAAATCCCATTGAGGAATATTTATCAAGTTTATTGAATCTCCTTCTGGTGTTTCAAACCAAACCTTATAAGACTTCCCAAGCAAATGCATGTGAGGACAAATAGAGATTAAAGAAAGATCATTTGGTAATGGAAGGCTTTCTTGATGGAAGGTTTTCTCTTGGTTTGCAGGAATTGCCAAAGGTCCATCAACTAAGACAGGGGCAGAATCTGTCAATAACCAGCCTGTCTGAATTGATCTTTCGAAATCAACATTTTTGACGAATTGCATATTCATTATTGTAGAATCAATCAATCCGGAAGCATTTGGACCATAATGGATTTCGATAACAAAGTCAGCTTCTGGAGGAATTGCAACGCCCCAGCCAACTGGATATTTAGCAATGTTACCACCAGGTTGCCATGCATTGATATAATAATCATTGGTAGGAAAACCTGTTGAAGAATTAAATCCCGGCAATGGATCAGATAAATCATATTGCATCGAGCTTCCAGTAAGATCTAAGAATAAATCCGCATGATG
>CALHKJ010000087.1 GCA_938033975.1 uncultured Saprospiraceae bacterium
GCTTACTGAAATAAATCAAAGTGGTGCAGACATGATAAGTTTAGAACAACTCGCTAGTCATTCTTCTGGACTTCCAGTTATGCCTGATTCATTTTGGGATTCTGGCTATGATGAACAAAACCCATACATTGATTTTGGTAAAGATGATTTGATAAGTTATTTAGAATCAGAAATTTCAGTTGATACAGCTTTGGTCAACAAATTTAATTACTCAAATATTGGAATGAGTATTCTTGGACATATCCTTGAAGAAATTCATCAGAAGAAATATGAAACGCTGCTACAGGAAATGATTTTCACTCCTCTCGACATGAATAATACAAGCTTGGATAGATTAAGCATGCAAGACCGTTTGGTGACAGGATTGAAATTAGATGGAAGCCAAGGACAAAATTGGGATTTAGAAGCAGTGAAACCTGCAGGAGGTATATATTCGACCTCAGAAGACCTTGTGAAATATTTTCAGGCTTGCTTTCAGGTTGATAATAAAGAATTTGACTTTCAGGTGCAACCGATCACAAAGAGAAACAAATCGATGGACCAAGCTTTAGGATGGATGATCATCAATTCCAAATCGGGTGATAAATATTATTGCCATGCAGGAGGCACAGGTGCTTATTCTACCATGGCCGTGATGAACAAAACATCAAAGAATGCTATTATACTCTTATCTAATATTGAAACAGAGGACAGCTCGATTGATTTGTTTGCTTTCAAGTTGATGAAAGAACTGAATAGCTTAGAATAAATAAAATTAAATGAAAAGACCAGGTGTAGGTGTTGGCGTGATCATACAAAATCGCAAAAATGAAATTCTTATTGGAAAAAGAAAAGGAGATTTTGCTCCTTACTACTCTATCCCTGGAGGTCACTTAGAAAATGGTGAAACTTTTGAAGAAGCAGCTATTAAAGAAATATTTGAAGAAACTGGTTTGGTAATTAAAAAGCCGAAGGTCATTGCTGTCACCAACAATCTAAGAACCTATCGAGATGAAAATAAGCATTACATTTCTGTATGCGTATTCACAAATGAATTTACAGGTCATTGCGAAATTAAAGAACCTGAAAAGTGTGAAGAATGGATTTGGTGCGACATTGACAAGATTCCTCAGCCGCATTTTGATGCCAGTGAATATGCCATTGATTGTTTTAAATCTGGCAAATTTTATATAGAAAATCAGAAGTAAAAATTCGAACTGCCCACGATATAACTAAGCTAATGCCCTATTCAAGCCTTCATTCTAGCTTGAAAACCAGGTTAATTATGTTAAAATGAGCTACTTCTACTCGATAGTTGTTTCTAAAAAAAGCCTTGACAAGGCAAAATATAAAGCTTAAAGCAGTTTTTTCATGAACATATAAGAATCTATGCTATATCTTCCTATCCTAGATGTGCATTTAATCTCCTAAAAAGCTATTTTTGCACAGATTTTCTTAATAAATATAAAAAAGTAGTTTATGGCATTCGATATTGCAATGATTAAGGAGCACTATGAGCGTTTACCTGAAAAAATTAAAAAAATAAAAGAAACTCTAGGTCGTCCATTAACCTTAGCTGAAAAGATTCTTTATGCACACCTTCACGAAGATTCTCCTTTAGCAAATTATGGCCGTGGAAAAGACTATGTCTTTTATGCTCCCGATAGAGTTGCAATGCAAGATGCGACGGCTCAAATGGCTTTGCTTCAATTTATGATGGCTGGAAAAGACAAAGTTGCTGTTCCTTCAACAGTACACTGTGATCACCTAATTCAAGCCAAAATAGGCGCTGATGCGGATCTTCAACATGCTATAAATACAAGTAATGAGGTTTTTAATTTCTTAGAATCTGTTTCAGATAAATATGGTATTGGATTTTGGAAACCTGGTGCTGGAATTATTCACCAAGTGGTACTTGAAAATTATGCATTCCCTGGAGGAATGATGATTGGAACAGATAGCCACACAGTAAATGCAGGTGGACTTGGAATGGTTGCTATTGGAGTAGGTGGAGCAGATGCTGTTGACGTGATGGCTGGTATGGCTTGGGAATTAAAGAATCCAAAATTAATTGGTGTCAAATTGACTGGAAAACTTTCAGGATGGACTGCACCAAAAGATGTTATTCTCAGAGTTGCAGAAATATTAACTGCAAAAGGAGGAACAGGTGCCATTGTAGAATATTTTGGAGAAGGAGCAATTAACATGAGTTGCACTGGTAAAGGAACTATTTGTAACATGGGAGCCGAGATAGGAGCAACTACTTCTACATTTGGTTACGACGAATCAATGGATAGATATTTAAGAGCAACAGAAAGAGCAGAAATTGCAGATCTTGCCAATGGTGTAAAAGAACATCTAACTGCAGATCCTGAATGTTATGCCAACCCTGAAAAATACTTTGATCAAGTTATCGAGATCAATTTATCAGAACTTAAGCCTAGATTAAACGGTCCTTTTTCTCCAGATATCTCAACGCATGCTGGAAAGGATATGAACAAAAGAGCAACTGAAAATAATTGGCCCCTTGAAGTAGAATGGGGACTAATCGGATCTTGCACAAACTCTTCTTATGAAGATTTATCACGAGCTGCCTCCATTGCCAAACAAGCTATTGAAAAAGGTCTTACGACAAAATCAGAGTTTGGAATCAACCCAGGCTCAGAGCAAGTAAGATTTACAGCAGAAAGAGATGGAATCATTGGTCTGTTTGAAAAGCTAAATGCCAAAATATTCACGAATGCGTGTGGACCATGCATTGGACAATGGGCCAGATATAAAGATCCTATGAATGGGCCGAAAAATAGTATAGTACACTCATTCAATAGAAACTTTGCGAAAAGAGCAGATGGTAATCCAAACACACATGCTTTTGTCGCATCACCAGAATTGGTAGCTGCAATAGCGATTGCAGGTAGATTAGATTTTAATCCAGAAACCGACACTCTAATCAATGATAAAGGAGAAGAAGTAAGATTAGAAGAACCTACTGGATATGAGTTACCACCAAATGGTTTTGATGTAGAAGACAGAGGTTACAATGCTCCCGCTGAAGATGGAAGTGGTATCGAAGTTGTTGTAAACCCGGATTCAAAAAGATTACAATTACTAACTCCATTTAAAACAATTACACAGGATAGTATGATGGATATGCGTATCCTGATTAAGACCAAAGGTAAGTGTACAACAGATCACATTTCTATGGCTGGACCTTGGTTGACTTATAGAGGTCACCTAGAAAATATATCAGACAACTGCTATACTGGAGCTATCAACTTTTACAATGATGAAGCCAATAAGGTTTTCAATGTTGAAAAAAATGAATACATGGCTGTTCCAGATTCAGCAAGATATTATCAGTCAAATGGAATTGCGACAGTGGTATTTGGAGAAGAAAACCTTGGAGAAGGATCTTCTAGAGAACATGCAGCTATGGAACCAAGATTCTTAGGCGTAAATGCTGTTATCGTTAAATCATTTGCTCGTATCCATGAAACAAATTTAAAAAAGCAAGGAATGCTTGCATTGACTTTTGTTGACAAGTCGGATTACGACAAGGTAAGACAAGATGATAAAGTGTCCATTCCTAACTTTAGTGAAATGGCACCTGGTAAGACTCTTACCGTAAGACTGGATCATGCGGATGGCACTAGTGATTCTTTTGAAGTAAATCACTCTTACAACGCAGCACAGATCGAATGGGTAAGAGCAGGTTCTGCTTTGAATAAAATTAGACAAGATGCTGGAGTAGCTTAATACTTTAGCACCAAAATATATGTAAAGGCCGTCTATATCAGATGGCTTTTTTTTTATGCCCCACTTTTTCTTTTTTAAGCTTTCGCCAAATGTGACACGGATTCCAAAGACCAAAACGCTTCAGTTTGGCAATCTTAAAATTATCTTCAAAAGATAAATTCCAAATTCATTAACTTGTTGTATGACTTCAGTTTTAAAGAGCAAGGCTACCAAATTATTTCTCGTTTTAGCGGGCTTCTTTGTATGCAATGCTTTGGTAGCAGAAATGATAGGAACCAAAATATTTTCCTTAGAAAAAGTATTTGGAATCGATCCTATGAATTGGACTATACTAGGAGTGCAGGATCTTGGCTTTAACCTTACAGCAGGGGTGCTGCTATGGCCAGTTGTATTTGTCATGACGGATATCATCAATGAATATTATGGAGCAAAAGGAGTTAAGTTCCTAAGCTACATGACTTCGGGATTGATCTTATTTGCTTTCGCCATTATCTTTTTAGCCATCGCCCTACCCCCTAATGATTGGTGGACTAACATAAGTGGAATCTCTGATGACTCAAATAAGAGCTTAGCCAATATGAATTTGGCATTTCAAAAAATATTTGGTCAGGGTTTATGGATTATCATTGGTTCTTTGGTGGCATTTTTAGTAGGTCAAATTGTAGATGTTTTTGTTTTCCAAAAAATCAAACAAAAGACAGGTGAATCAAAGATATGGCTGAGAGCTACCGGCTCTACCCTAGTATCTCAATTTATAGATAGCTTCATTGTTCTTTTTATTGCATTTTATATCGGTGCAGATTGGGAATTAGTTCGAGTTATCTCAGTCGGAATTGTCAATTACATTTACAAATTTGGCGTCGCTATTTTATTAACTCCTGTCATTTACCTTGCTCACCATTTAATTGATTCTTATCTTGGCGACAACTTAGCGAATCAATTGAAAGAAGAAGCTTTATTAAAATAAATATGCGTCAAATTACGAATACGCTTTTAATGATCCGACCAGCAATGTTTGGATACAACGAAGAAACAGCCGAAAGCAATTCCTTCCAAAAAAATGATGCTACCCCGGCTCAAGAAGTTCACAATAATGCTCTGCAAGAATTTGACAGAATGGTCAAGCTTCTTCAAGATCATAAGATCAATGTCTTAGTCATTAATGATACTCCAGAACCAAGAACTCCAGATGCTATTTTTCCAAACAATTGGATCAGCACGCACGAAAATAAAATTCTGATTACCTATGCAATGGAGTCTCCGATTCGAAGGTTGGAATTAAGAGAAGATATATTAAGGAAGCTAGAAGATCTCTTTGGATTCAACAAAGAATATAATTTTCAACATTATATAGTTGAAGATGGTCTCGCTTTAGAAGGGACTGGCAGCATGATATTAGATCGTGAAAATAGGATTTGCTATGCTTGCCTTTCATCACGCACCGATATTCAATTGCTATCTAAGTTTGGAATTCTCATGGATTATACCATAGTTTACTTCCACGCTTCAGATGAAAATGAAAACCCAATTTATCATACGAATGTCATGATGGCCCTTGGAGAGGAACTTGTCATCATCTGCTTGGAAGCCATAAAAAATGAGGAAGAAAGAAAGACTGTTGAAAACATTCTGAAAAAAACTGACAAAAGCATTATAGAGATTACTCTAGATCAAGTCAATCAATTTGCCGGCAATATGCTTGAATTAAGATCTGAAGATCTTACAAGATATTTAGTCATGTCCTCTACTGCAAAAAAATCACTTACTCATGAGCAAATTGAAAGAATTGAAAGCTATAGTCAGATTCTAGAAATCGAAATTCCCACTATTGAAAAATACGGTGGAGGCAGTGTCCGATGTATGATGGCAGAAATATTTAGTCCTTAAAGGAATTCTCTACATTCCCAGCAATAATTTTAACCAATTCTAAAGATTTATCAGGGATTTAATCACTGCCAACAAATTCAAAAAATCATATATTTGGCATACCTAATTTATGGTATAACCAAAACAGAGATATGAAACACTTCTTTACACTTATTTTATTGAGCTTTTACATAGCTAGCAGTGCACAAATCATCACTGAAATCATGTACAATCCTCCTGAATCAGGAACTGATTCATTGGAATATGTAGAAATTTATAACAACACAGGCGCAGACATTAACCTTGAAGGATATTCATTTGAGGGTTTTGACTTGGTTTTTGAATCAAGAATCTTTGCTTCAGAGGAATACCTTGTAGTTGCTGTCAATAGTGCAGCGATGCAGTCTGTTTTTGGAGTACCAGCCACCCAATGGGAAAGTGGAGGCCTAAATAATAGTGGTGAGGAAATCTCAATCATTAATCCTGACAACATTAAAATCAGTACAGTTAGATATGAAAGCGGAGGTGCATGGTCTGAAATGGCAGATGCACAGGGATTTTCACTTGAGCTTTGTGATGTATCTGCCTTTGAATTTGATCCAGCAAATTGGGGAGTTTCAAACTTTGACAGTGGAGCAGTAATAAATGGCGTGCAAATTTTTGGTAGTCCAGGTAGAGCTAATGAACCAGATTGCTCTATGATTTCAGAAGAAGTGACTACAGTTGCTATTAATGAGGTAATGTATAATGCTCCAGGAGATAGTCTTGAATACATAGAATTTTTTAATTACGGAACTGATACTGTAAACTTGTCTGGTTGGACGATTGATGGAGATGTGACTTATAATCTACCTGGCCTAAGTCTACAGCCTAATAGCACTTTACTGATTGCTTCAAACGAAAGTGTTATAGAGAACCAATTCAATACATTTGCTTTTCAGTGGCCAGCTGGCCAAACCCTTGGAGATGAAGTTGGTGAGATAAGACTTTTTACTGGTGTAGGAACTTTAGTGGAAACTTTAAATTATGGATCCTCTGACCCTTGGCCCACTACAACAGCAGGAGTAGCTATCACAAGATGTGATTATGAAGGTTCTGCGAGTGCTCCAGAAAGTTGGGTAGCATCAAGTATAGATATTCTAGGAGATCAAAGCTATTTTGGAAGTCCAGGTTTGGTTAATCAGTGTGGAAATTTAACGATTGGTGAGGCAACGGCGACAGATGCGGATGGAAGCATACTAATGGATGGAGAAACAGCAACTCTGACCGGAATTGTCCACAGCCCTAATTATAATGGGAGCGGATTACAATTTGCATTGATTGACAATCAAAATGATGGAATCAATGTTTTTACTTTTAGCAGTGACACAGGTTATGAACCAATCTTGGGAGATAATATTACCGTAACAGGAGAGCTAGGACAATTCAATGGCTTGGCACAAATCCAACCAACTTCAATTGTTGTTAATAGTATTGGCAACTTATTATTTGAACCAACTGAGGTAACACAGCCAAGTGAAGAAACAGAATCACAATTAATTACAATCAGAGATGTACAGGTCATTGATCCTGAAGATTGGACCAATCAAGGTTCTGGATTTAATGTTGATATAACAAATGGTGTAGACACTGTTCTAATGAGAATCGATGCAGATATTAGCTCTATCTTTGATCTTGGATACCCACAAGGAACTTTTAATGTAACAGGTATTGGATGGCAATTTGACAACTCTAGTCCATATGATTCTGGATATCAAATCCAACCAAGATTTATTGCTGACATCGATCCATATGACGAATTTATGCCTGATACAACCACTGTTGTTGATGCATTTCCTTTAAGAACCATTTTAGAAATGACCAATGTTACTGCAGAAGGTGTTGCAGATTCATTAGGAGTTAGTTGTGCACTGGAAGGAATTGTTCATGGCGTAAACTTTTCTGGATCAGATTTGATCATGACAATTATTGATGAAAACAATAATGGAATTGGGGTATTCAACAATGATAACACAGTTGGCTATGTAGTACAAGAAGGTGATCTAGTAAGATTAAAAGGAAGCATTAGTCAATTTAATGGCTTGACTCAATTGGCGACCGATAGTTTGGAAATTCTGAGTATTGGAAACGACTTGGTTAGTCCAATATTAATGGATGTCGAAGTTGATAATTTTGAAGAAGTCAATGAGTCTAGCTTAATATCTCTGGGTGCTGTAACTATGGCTGATGTAACTCAATGGGATGGTGATGGTTCATCATTCAACATTGATCTACTTAACTCATCAGGACAAGAGTTTACGATGAGAATTGATAACGATACTGAATTAGCGAGCATGCCACTTCCAGAAGGTCTTGACGGCCTATTTGTTGTTACTGGACTACAAGGTCAATTTGACAGTAGTGAACCATTCGATTCAGGATATCAAATCCTTCCAAGGTACATTGCAGATTTTCAAATTATATCAAATGTAATTGATACTGAATTTGATTCAGCAATTAACATTTATCCCAATCCAGCAAGTGAGCTACTTGAAGTAAGAACTGAAAACGAAATAGAAGCTTATAAGATTTATAATTCCCTTGGACAACTTATCGAGAGCAACAAATTTGACTACCAAATTTCGGTTTCACATTTGCCGGAAGGCAGCTACTCTATCCTATTTAGTTCAGGAGAAAAACTAAGCACGAAGAAATTTATTAAGATTAAGTAATCTTGGAGAAAACAACTCATTTACAGAAGTAATAAAAAAAGAAAGCCGGTTCCTACTTAAAGGAACCGGCTTCTTAAGAAATATAAGAACCCAAATTTATCTTAATTGATAAAAATCATTTTCTTCGTTGCTGAGAATCCATTGTATTCTAATCTATAAAGAAGAATTCCTTTATTTTCAAGATTAGTACCATTTAGGATTACTGAATTAACTCCTTTACTAAAGCTATCTGATTCTCTGTAGATAACTTTTCCATCAGCCGACATTACTTCTAAAGTAGCATCTCCAGCTTCTGGAAGGAAAAATCCAATCTCAGTTGAGTTATTAAACGGATTTGGAGTGTTCTGGAACAACTCAAAAGAACCGCCATTTGCCAAAGACCCAGATGTCTGTAGAACAATATCTTTAATTTCACCCTGCGTTGTATATGCCTCGGCATTAGTCACTGCAGAATTAATTGTCAATACATTCTCTACTTTATCTTCAATCTTAGTTTTAAAATTCAAAGCAAATAATTCCGCTCCTGCCACCACATCAACTCCTTTGATATCGTCAAATGAAACAGTTATTATTCCTTCTTGTACATTTTGCAAATTCAAATTATAATTCGCTAAAGCCAAGGTTCCACTTTCATAACCATTGAAGCTCATTGCAGCTGCATCATACTCGATAGTAAACTGTAGACCTTCAATCGTAGAACTTTCAATTGCATTAAAAGCAACATGTAAATCTTGAGCTGCTTCGAATTCAATGTTTTTAGTTTCCATTCTGAAAGCAGAAGATCTATTCTCCAATGTTGGATTTGCAAAGTTTAGAATTGCATTTCCATTCACATCACCAACTTTAATTCCAAAGAAGTTTGCTTGATCATCTGAAATCAAAAGGTTATTGTAAACAACAGTCTCTGGGAAATTCCACGGGTTTTCAACATCAATAAATAAATGTGTATCTGGTACAAATACCCAAGGCTCATTTGACTGCCACTCATCATATATTCCTAACACTAATTTTCTCATCTCAATCAAATCAACCGCCGTAACAGTGTTTGATTTATTGACGTCCGCTGCTATGATTTTGTATGGCGAATCAAGATCCTGTATACCCAAAATGTGCTTTTGGATCAGCAAAATATCTAAGGTAGAAACTCCATTCAATGCATCATCTTGCTTAGTAGGCTTCACCATATAGCCATTATAAAATGGCACCTCTTCGAACATATAATCACCATTAATAGTTGACTCATTGTTCATTAGGTCCGTCATGTCTTCATATAATAAGACTTCAACCTCTTCAATTTCTTCTAGGTTTTCTGTGAATATATTTCCACCTAAATATGCTCTAGCTCCTTCTTCATCAGCACAAATGCCTTGAGAATCTTGAAGGTGTAAGGTTACAACACATGACTCATATGAACCACTAGCATCAACAACAAATACCTCTAAAGGAATACTTGCTCCTACACCATTAGGCAGATCATTACAATCAAAGTTCATGTTTGGACTTAAATTACCATTATCTGGATTGGTAAATGAAAATACAAGCTCATCATCTTCACCACATCCTGCTTCGCTCTTTAAGTCAAAGTCTGAAGCCCAAATTTCTGCTTGGCCTTGATCATCTAATACCCAAACCACTGAACCTAAACAAATTGCTACTGGAGGATTATTTCCTGTCACAGTTACCGTAAATGTACATACGTCAGTATTTCCACATGCGTCATATACTGTAATTGAAACTACGTGTGTACCACCAGTTAATGTTGTGCTTATTAAGTTTCCAC
>CALHKJ010000088.1 GCA_938033975.1 uncultured Saprospiraceae bacterium
CTGTTAGTTTGAAGTCTAGTATAGATTCGTAAAAGCTAATTGTTTCATCAAGCTTATTGGTTTCAAGTTTGGCTACGATTCCACTGATTGAATACATAAGGAATTCTTTTTTGCAAGATAAAGTATTCTGTCATTTGACCTTTGATATTTGACATCTAAAATCTAGAGTCTAGCAGTCTGGTGTCTGATAGTCTGGCGTCAGATATTCTGGCGTCTTTCTACAATAAAAAATGGCCCGCTTGAATAATCAAGCGAGCCATTTTTTATTGTAGAAGAGAAAATTAGTTCTTCCCTACTGCATTTAATTTTTTCTTCACTTCTTCGATCAAAGATTTTTGGTTTTCGATCTCGGTACCTTTGGCATCTTGAGCTTGTAGGTTTTTCTCTATTTCCATTTCAGCTTCCCTGATTTTCTCTTTCCATTTTTCAATGTCTTTGTGAAATTCCTCATTGTCTTTACCTAACTTTTCCAAATCTCTATTTAAATCCTTAAGTCCCCTTTCTTCCATTTCGAGTTCTTCTTCAATCACCAATTTTTCAACTCCGTAAACAAAAGGAGTAAGAAATTCATAGATGCCATCTGCAGCATCATTATCTGAATTACTTGTTATAAAATTTGAACCATTATCAAAAAAGATATAAGAACTTGCCATGTCTGCTCCTTGTTCTGCAAGAAAATAAACATTGAGTGGAGTTGAGCTAATCATATTGATGGTAGCATCCAAAGTTTCATACTCTTTTGATTTTCTATTCTTTTTAGCCTTACCATTCTTCTTCATGTAGTCCTCCCATGCTGTTTCAGCCATTTTCGCTGTGGCGTTAGGATGATTTATGACGAATGCTGGTTGTGCACCCATGCTAATTGTTTTCTCAACTTCTCTGATATCTTGTGAAAATAAAGTCAGACTTAGGGAAGCCATTAAAATTATTAAGGATAAGTTTTTCATAATTTTATTTATTATTAATACTTGATTTAGACGGAAGAAGATCTAAAGTGTCTCTTAATTTAAGGTTAATTTTCAATGAAAAGTATAGCTGGGGATTAAAATTAAAGAAAGGGTGATTGTGGATAACTGTTTTCAACAATGAATTAAGCAGTTACACATGGCAATAAAAAATATGTCTTAATTTTTCAACAACAAAAACTGTAACATAGATATTAAGTTTGCAAGCCTTGAAATTAGGCTGTTTCACGCAAAGTGGTTGCTTATCAGAACTTTATGGAACCAATTATTGGTATTTTAATTTATTATAATGCGTAATGTAGTGAGTGAAATTTCAAAAATTTTTGTTTTCCACAATTGCTCAACATTTTATCCATAATGACAAGTAAGCATTGTAGATCTGACGCACATACATTTTACTACTTTTACAACCTCATTTATAATAACACTCTTAATGGCAAATCCTTACAACAATAAATCATCTGGCGAATCCAATATGGATCAGTTGATGGGTAGGGTCATGCCACAGGCAGTGGATTTGGAAGAAGCGGTATTGGGGGCTGCACTATTAGACAAAGATGCCTTCCCAATTGTAGTGGAATTTTTGGATTCAAATTCATTTTATCTTCCATCACATCAAGAGATTTACGCTCACATGAAGGATTTGTTTTCCAAGCAAATCCCAATTGACCTTCTTACAATTCAGGATGCGCTCAAGAAATCCAACAAATTAAAAATGGTGGGTGGTATTAGTTACTTGATGGAATTAAGTAACAAAGTAGCCTCTGCAGCCAATATTGAATATCACGGTAGGATTGTTTTACAAAAACACATCCAAAGGGCTTTAATATCCATTTCTAATAAGACCATCAAGGATGCTTTTGAAGACACAAAAGATGTTCTTTCTCTATTGGATGAAGTAGAGCAAGGACTATATGAGATTTCAGATCAAAATCTAAACACTGGATTTAAACCTGTAAGTGCAATTGCAGCAGAAGTAAGAAAAGAGCTCGAGGAAATTTCTAAGAAGGGAGACGCAATTGTCGGTGTACCTTCTGGATTTGATGATTTGGATAAGGTGACCAATGGATGGCAGTCATCAGATTTGATAATCATTGCCGCACGTCCTGGTATGGGTAAAACTGCCTTTACCTTATCTCTTGCCAAGAATGCCGCAGAGCGAGACTACCCAATTGCTATATTCTCACTAGAGATGGAAGATAAACAATTGGTTCAACGTCTAATTTCTATGGATTCAGAAATAAGTACTTCGAGAATTAGAGCTGCTAAATTGGATCAGTCTGAATGGAATAGATTGAATCAATCTGTAGAGAAGATTTCTGAAATGCCAATTTATATTGATGATACACCAGGTATCAATATTTTCGAACTTCGAGCAAAATGTAGGCGTCTGAAGCAGAATCACAACATTCAGATGATAGTGATCGATTATCTTCAGTTAATGAGTGCCGATAAAGGTAGTGGAAAAGGACAAAATAGGGAACAACAAATATCAACGATATCAAGATCATTGAAAGGTTTGGCAAAGGAATTAAAGGTCCCTGTAATTGCTTTATCCCAGTTATCAAGAGCCGTTGAAACAAGAGGAGGTGACAAGCGTCCGATGCTTTCTGACCTTAGAGAATCAGGTGCCATCGAACAGGATGCGGATATTGTAACTTTTATCTACCGTCCCGATTATTATAACATGGATGACCAATCTGATCTTCCTGATGATGTTGCTCAAATTATTATAGCCAAGCACCGTAACGGGTCGCTTGAAGATGTCAACTTGAGATTTATTGCAGACTATGTTAAATTTGTGCCAATTGGCACCTCTGGATTCCAGACCTTACGTCCACTCGGTGATCAAGGCCAAGATCCTTTTGGACCAGTAGATGACACTGTAACCATTTCTTCAAGAATGAATACAGATGACTTCAGTGTCTTTGATGATTAAACATTTGCCCTTACCTTCATTTTAATTAATTAGTATTATGGATGTTGTAAAATATCGTTTAAATAAATACATATCTCACGCTGGAGTTTGCTCTAGGCGAAAAGCAGCTGATTTGGTGAAGGCAGGCAAGATAAAAGTAAATGGAGCCGTGGAAAAAAATCCAGCCATTGAAGTCACAGAAGAAGATAAAATCGAATACGAAGGAAAGGTATTGAAAGCTGTCAAAAAAATGGTTTACTTACTTGTCAACAAACCTAAGGGTGTTGTTACTACTATGAGTGATGAAGCTGGCAGAAAAACCATCTGGGATATGGTCAAAGAAAAGGTTGATACCAGAATTTTTCCAGTTGGCAGATTGGATATGTATACAACCGGATTGCTTCTACTTACCAATGATGGTGATCTAACTCTTAGACTTTCCCACCCTAGGCATAAGGTCAAAAAAATCTACCATGTTCAATTAGATCGACCTTTGGAAGAAAAGGATCTGTTGGCCATTCAGAAAGGCTTAGAACTTGAAGATGGTCTTGCTCAAGTTGATGGTATTTCACATGTGAAAGGCGAAGATAAAAATCATGTAGGATTAGAAATTCATATGGGTAAAAATCGAATTGTAAGAAGAATATTTGAACATCTTGATTATAGTGTATTGAGGTTAGACAGAGTCTATTATGCTGGACTAACCAAAAAAGATCTACCTAGGGGTTGGAGCCGATTTCTTGAAGAAAAGGAAATCATCATGTTGAAGCATTTTTCCTAAGCTCAAAGGGTTAAATAGTTCTAGATATCCCTATAATTCAATGTAAACGTCCTGATTGACTTAATTCACTTCAATCAAATCTAGATACCTTTTTATTATTAAGCAGTTTTCCTATTTTAGCTAAAGTTAAAATGTTAAATTCATTACCTATTATTGACCACTAACCTTTGAAGAAATCTTTTTTCTATATAATCCTAATAAGCCAAACTTGGCTGACTATTGGTACACTATGTACTCATATTATAAATCCTAATCATGAGTTAACGGAAATATTTAATGAGGAAGAAAAGAATGAGAAAGAAAAGGAAATAGAAAAAGAGTTAGAAAAGATCAATCAAAATCAAAAGAAAAATAGCCAGGCTAATAAGTTATCAGTGGTAAATCTTAGCAATATCATCTATCCAATACTTACTGGCAGATTTCATACAGATAACTTTACTCCACCTCCAGAACGAGTTTAAAGTATCTATGGTCAGCTTTGCTGATATTTCAATGATTCTATATTGAATCACTTATCCTGTTATTTAAAAATTACAATATGAAGTTTAAAATAGATTTCGACTTTAAACATTTTAAAGGCGATTTATTTGGAGGTATAACTGCCGGTATCGTGGCTTTGCCTTTGGCATTGGCCTTTGGTGAAAGTACTGAGCTAGGTGCACCTGCAGGTCTATATGGTGCCATCATCATTGCCTTTTTTGCAGCCTTATTCGGTGGAACCAATACACAAATATCTGGACCCACTGCTCCAATGACTGCGGTAAGTATGGTTATCATTGCAGGCATTGTTGCCAATTTTGATGGGAATGTAGAAAAAGCATTGCCTGCCATTATTATCGTATTCCTGCTTGCGGGTCTGATACAAATAGGTCTTGGTTTTGGAGGCATTGGAAAGTATATAAAATATATACCCTATCCCGTTGTCTCTGGGTTTATGACCGCCATCGGTGTCATCATTTTAGTGACTCAAATTTTACCTTCCATCGGATATTATCCAAAAGAAGATACTGAGTTTGTAAATCAATTCAAGCCACAGGCCGAAGAACGTATACTTGAAAACATACTCATTGAGGAAGCTGGTGAAGGGATCTTGGTTTTAGAGAATTTTGAAGAAACCATAAAAAGATCAAGTGAAATAACGCCCGATGCAATTTTTGAAGAATCAAAAACACTTGCAGGTATAGAAGCACAAGGAGTTTTGGGAGCTATAAAAATTATGCCTCGAGCTCTTCGGAATATTCGATGGCTCGAATTGTGGTTGGCCTTAAGTACCATATTTATCATCTATGGGTTTAAGCGAATAACAAAAAAAATACCGAGCACCTTGGTTGCACTATTCGTAGTGTCCATTGCTGCAGTGCTGTTAAAACTTGACTATGTGAAAATTGAAGAAATTCCAAGTGGACTTCCAAAGTTACATTTAGACTTTGTTTCAGGGTTTAGTTTTAAAGCTATAGCGCCATATATTTTCACAGCAATCACCTTGGCTTTATTGGGTGCCATTGATTCATTGTTGACATCAATCGTTGCTGATAACATGACCAAAACCAGGCACAATCCAAATCAGGAATTGGTGGGACAAGGAATTGGAAATAGTATAGCTGCACTTTTTGGTGGTCTTCCAGGTGCAGGAGCAACTATCAGAACTGTGGTAAATATTCAGGCAGGTGGTAAGACAAGATTGTCAGGTATGATTGCCGGTATTTTACTCTTGATTATTCTATTAGCACTTGGACCTATTGCTTCGAAAATTCCTGCTGCAGTTCTTGCAGGTATTTTGGTTACAGTTGGAATAGGTGTAATGGATTACAAAGGCTTGAAAGCGATACCACATATGCCAAGAGGAGAAGTTTTTGTAATGCTGGTAGTACTCATTTTATCTACAGTTTGGAATCTAATCTATGCTGTTGGGATTGGTCTTGTTATAGCTTCTATCATGTTTATGAAAAAGATTGGAGACTTGACTGCGAAAAGATCAGATGTAAAATCCTTGAAAGAAGAACCTTGGGAAGATGAGACAGGATTTCCATCTAACTTAACTGAAGAAGTATTCATCAAACACATAAACGGACCTTTATTCTTTGGATCTACAAGTGATTTTCAAGTTTTGGCCAATCAAATTCCTCATACTGCATCAGCGGTAGTGATAAGAATGGGATTAATGCCATACATGGATCAATCAGGTTTGTATGCTATTGAAGATGTGTTCCAAGATCTAATCGGAAAGAACATAAAGATCTTATTGGTAAATCCTCAAGAGCAACCAAAGTACATGATGGAAAGAATAGACATTGTACCTAACCTTATTCCTGAGGAACATATTTTCCAAAATTTTGATGATTGTATGACTTGGGTTAAAGCCAATGTAGAGGATGTATACTAATTGAAGAAATATACCTAATAATAAAAAGCTCAGATTTTCGTCTGAGCTTTTTTATTTTAATTATCTTACTTTTAAAGACTTCTAATAATTATGCAAAACAACAATCTAGATACACTCAAGATATTGTTCATTATTAAAGGGATAATAAACCTTCTCTCTACCCTTTTTGTAATAGTTATGATATTAGGACTAGGAGCATTTTTGACTGCAGATATACCTGCAAACTATGAGACAAGACCAAATGAATTACCCTTTAATCCAATCACAATAATTTCTTCTCTTGGAATTTTTGCGGTTATTGTTTCAATAGCATACACGGTAGTTACTTTTCTTGCTGCTAAATATATCGGTGAGAGAAAAAACCACACCTTCATTGTTATAGTTTCAGTACTCAATATGTTTTCAGGCATCTTAGGAATTGGATTGGGGGTTTTTGCACTGATAGAATTGCATAACGACAATGTGAAGCCTCTTTTCGGAAGAGGTATAACTGAAAAGGAACAATTTTTATAATCAAAAATTCCTTTCAAGCCAATCCTCTCGATATATGTTGAAGATGAAAACAGCATTTCCTTTATAGACACTTGGGTTTCTCACTTTCATTCCATTCTTTACAGCGACTCTTTGTGAAGGAAGATTTGATATACTTATGATTGAAATTAAATTTTCTGTAAAATTATTTTCAAAGGCAAAGTCACGGCATTTTTGAGCAGCTTCTGTAGCAAAAGCGTTATTCCAAAATTTTGGAATCATAGAATATCCAATTTCTAATTCTGTTTCGCCATCAACGGTTTGAACCAATAAGCCACAGTAACCTACCAGTTCATTTGTCTCTTTAAGAATAAGCGCGTTCATTCCACCAAGATCATTTTTGTATCGGGAAAACTGTCTTTCATACCACTTCGTACATTCTATCTCTGGTGTTTCAAATTCTGATATCCAATATTTTCTAGTATTTGGATCTTTGTGAAATTCCAACCATTCGTCATAATCCTTTTGATCAATAGACCTGAACTCTAATCTTTCCGTTTTTTCTCCGTGCAATAAATATTTCATGAATAATCCAATACTTGATTTGCTAATGTCAAATTATAGATATATTTATAAGTATGAAGAAGATAAATATATCCATGAACAAATTAAGCATAATTCTTTTATTGATACTTTCTTGCTTTTGTTATGATGTGATGGGCCAAGACAATCCATTCTCAAAATTAAAGTATAGAAATGTGGGCCCTTTTAGAGGAGGTAGAGTGACAGCAGTACATGGAGTTGACGCTTCCGCAAATGTTTTTTACATGGGTGCCACAGGAGGTGGCGTTTGGAAGACAGAAGACTACGGGCAATCTTGGAAAAATATCTCAGATGGATATTTTGACACTCCTTCAATTGGTGCTATTAACGTCTCTTCTACAAATCCAAACTTGATCTATGTTGGAACAGGATCTGATGGTTTGAGATCGAATGTCATTTCCGGTAAGGGAATATATAAATCAATGGATGCGGGAAAAACTTGGGAATTCTCAGGGCTTCCTAATGCCGGTCAAATCGGTGCAGTAGAAATTCACCCAACAAATGAAGAGATAGTATTTGCAGCCGTCATAGGAAATGCATTTAAATCAAATGATGAAAGAGGGATTTACAGAACTAAAGATGGTGGTGAAAACTGGGAACAGGTTTATGCTATTTCAGACACAACAGGTTTTGTTGATCTTGAATTTCATCCAAGCAATCCAAATATGATTTATGCAGCAGCATGGCGTGCTGAAAGAAAACCGTGGACTATAATAAGTGGCGGCGACGAAAATGGAATTTATCGATCTGTGGATGGTGGAAATCAATGGAAGAAAATTGGGAAAGGGCTTCCTACAGAAATGGGCAAAATCGATTTAGCAGTTTCAGAAGATGATCCAGACAGATTGTATGCACTAGTAGAAACGGTTGATACACTTCGTGGACTATACATGTCTGTAGATAGAGGTGAAAATTTTAGTTTTCAATCCAATAAAAAAGGCCTTACCGATCGACCATTCTATTATTGTAATGTAGAAGCTGATAGGCACAATGCAGACAAAGTATATGTCAATAGTACTAGATTCTATCGCTCTGTTGACGCAGGCAAAAGTTGGTCTACACTACGAACTCCACATGGAGATAATCATGATATTTGGATTAGTCCTATTGATTCTAATTTAATTATTCAATCAAATGACGGTGGTGCTAATGTGAGTTTCAATGGTGGAAAAACATGGAGTACTCAATACAATCAAAATACTGCAGAACTCTATCAAGTGGAAGTAGATAATCAATATCCATATTGGCTTTATGCTGGACAGCAAGACAATTACACCACAGTTAGTGTACCAAGTATGGCCCCCTATTCTCACCAGTTGGGTTCTGCTGGCTACGTGATGAACACAGGAGGTTGCGAAACCGGACCAGCTGTGCCTAATCCTTTGAATCCAAATATTGTCTATTCCAATTGCAAAGGGAAATTTAGTGTTTTTAATAAGACGACAGGACAAGAAAAGCGGTATGATGTAGAAGCCTACTTTATGTATGGACATAGCACGGAAGAATTGCCACAACGATTTCAACGTGTCTCACCTATTCATGTTTCTCCTCATGACCCTAAGGTGATTTATCATTGTTCACAATTTGTCAATCGTACAACTGACGAGGGAAAAAATTGGGAAAAGATTTCACCAGACCTGACAGCTTTTGAGGCTGACAAACAAATGAGGTCAGGTGGGCCATTTACCAATGACATAACTGGTGAAGAATTTTATAGTACCATCTATTCTATCCAAGAGTCTAGTTTGGAGAAAGGAGTGATTTATGTTGGGGCCAATGATGGACCTGTGCACATTTCTAAGGATGGAGGAAAAAACTGGAATGATATTACGCCAAATTTGCCGAAAGGCGGAAGAGTCGATTCTGTCGAGCCAAGCAAGCATAGAAAAGGTGTCGCTTATGTCACAATATTACGTTACCAATTAGGAGACACAAAACCTTATATTTTCAGAACAGAAAACTATGGCGAATCATGGGAATTAATCACAAAAGGAATCCCAAATGATTTTCCAGTAAGAGTTGTACGTGAAGATTATCAAAACGAAAATTTACTATTTGCAGGAACAGAATATGGAATGTTTGTCTCTTTAGACCGAGGAACAAGTTGGCAAAAGTTTCAACAGAATCTTCCAGTCACTCCGATTACAGATATAAAAATCCATAGAGGTGATTTGGTTTTATCGACAATGGGTAGAGGGTTTTGGCTAATGGATGATGTCGCTATCCTAAGAAAAGGATATCATCAGGTGGCGGAAACAACATTATTCAAACCTGAAGATGGTATCAGATATCGTTATTCTAGAACTTCAGGAACAGGAAGCATCATGCCTACACACAGCTATCCACAACCAGGGGTGATCATAGATTATTTCTTGGAAGATACGGTAGATGAAATCAGGCTAGACATTTACACAAGTAATAAAAAAACCTTGATTAGGAGTTTTACAAATTTTTCTGTGACTCAGGATACAATCGTAAGAGATATGATGACCAACTATACTGAATCATCTTTAAATTCAGCATTGTCTATAAAGCCAGGGTTCCATAGATTTAAGTGGGATATGAAAATGATGGGTGCTTGGAAAGAGAATAACAAAAGCACTTATTCTGGAGGACCATTGGCGATACCGGGAGAATACAAATTAATTCTTACAGTAGATGGAAAAGAATATGAAGAAGATTTTTCTTTGCTAAGAGATCCTAGAGTGAGTAAGGAAGAAGTGAGCGATATGGATTTAAATGCACAGGGAGTGATGTTGAGAGCAGTTATTGATTTGCAATCTGATGTGAGAAAAAAAATCGCTTTGATAAATGAAAAATTGGAAGAAAATCCTGATGATGAAAAAATGAAGGAAGCTTTGGACATTTTAGAACAAAAAGATGGCAGGTATACAAAGCCTATGTTTCTATCACAGCTAAACTACCTATACGGCATCATGAACAAAGCAGATCAGAAATTGGGTCAAGATGTTTATGATAGATATGTACAGTTGCAAAAAGAGTACATAGAGTTTTGTAAAAATTTTGGATTCGATTATGACAAATCGTACTAAGCTTAGGCAAATTCTTCGAGAAATATTTCTTTAAGTATTTCAGAACTTTCTTTGTTTTCGATTGCATTCCGATTGGATTCTTTGCCCATTTGTTTTGGCCAAAGATGAAAACCACCAGTCATCTTAAATGGAATCAAACCTGGGTATCTGTTGGGCTCAAT
>CALHKJ010000089.1 GCA_938033975.1 uncultured Saprospiraceae bacterium
TTGGAAGATGCATTCACAAAAATTCAATCACAAACTGATTTGTTTTTTACATACACCAACGAGACTATCGAAGATATCAGAATAAGTACTCCAAAACAGAATTTTACCCTTATTGATATTTTGGAATTCATCTCAGATGAAACGGGCTTGGAACTCAGAATAAAAGACAAAAACATCTATGTTTCAGAAGGTGATTATATCCTAGATGAAAAGATTGATATCATTGTACCGCAGGAGAGAGAACTTACAAGACTATTAAGTAATGGTGAAAGATCAATTATAATAGAGTCTAGTAATCTATCAAGAAATTTGGAGGGCTCAATTAGTGGTCGTGTAATTGATGGAGCGTCAGGAGAGCCATTAATAGGAGCTTCTGTTCAAGCTGATAATATAAAATTAGGAACGGTAACGGATTTTGAAGGAAAGTATACACTTGAGATAAATGATGAAACAGAATCAATCATTGTCACATATATTGGCTACAAAAATCAAATCATCAATATTGATAGCCGCAAGATTATCGATGTTAGAATGGATATTGGAGAAATCCTCGATGAAGTGGTAGTGGTTGGGTACGGAAAGAAATCTAAAACCAAATTAACTCAGGCTGTTTCTGTTGTAGATGAGAAGACATTGAAGAAACTTCCAGTAGCAAATGTGAGCAATGCACTCGAAGGATTGGCAGCTGGGCTTTTTGTAAGGCAGGGAAGTGGAGAGCCTGGATTTAGTGGCTCGTCCTATGAGGTAAGAAATTTTGGAAATGCTCTAGTGATCATCGACGGCGCTCCTGGAAATTTGGATGAATTAGAAGCTCAAGAAATTGAAAGCATATCTGTATTAAAAGATGCTGCTGCAGCAGCCATCTACGGAGTACAAGGTGGAAATGGGGTTATATTGGTTACTACTCGAAATGGGGTCATCGGAAAACCAAAACTTACTTACAATAATCAATTTACCTTTTCACAATTTACGGCCTATCCAGAATTCCTAAATTCTGTAGAGTATGCCACGACCTTGAATGAGGGTTTGGCAAATGCAGGCAGGGATCCTTTTTACTCAGAAGAGCAAATAGAATTGTACCGAAGTGGAGCAGATCCTATCAATTTCCCAAATGTAGATTGGCGAGACTTGATGTTTAATGACTATGGTGTACAGCAAAGACACAGTCTGAATGTTGCAGGTGGAAGTGAAAAGATTAGATACTTTGTTTCTGCAGGGTTTCTCGATCAAGGGTCAAATTATACGGCAGATGTTTTAAGTTATCAGCAGTACAACATCAGATCAAACATCGACGCAAGCATAACGGATAATCTGACCTTAACTCTAAATCTTGCAGGAAGAAGAAGATTGAATGAAGCTCCAGGATATTCGGCTTTTAATATTTTTAGAGAATTAAGTAGAGCATTGCCAACCAATCTTGCCTATTATCCAGATGGAACACCTGCTCGACCTAGTTTTAGTCCGAATCATATCCTGGAAGGCATTAAGGATTTTAATGCAGGCTATTATAGAGCTAGAAACAATAATGTCGATGCGAAAATTTCACTGAAGTGGGATGTTGAACAAGTTCAAGGACTGAGTTTGAAATCATACGCATCGCTGGTATATAATACCAACTTTCAAAAAGAGTGGGGCAAGAGTTATGAGCTTTATACCCTAAATAGAAATACAGGAAACTATGATGAATTTATAGCAAGCCCAGAAGGATCTTTTAGTGAAACAGTATTGACTTTACGAAATGGTTTCGATAATGCCTTTGTACTTCAAGAGTCAATTAACTATGATCGTACTTTTGGAAATCATAGTGTCTCAGCTTTGGCTTTAGGTGAATTGCAAAATAGATCAGGTCAAAATTTCTGGGGCAGACGCCAAGATTTTCAATCAGATCTTATTGATCAATTGTATGCTGGATCAAATGAAAACAAAGATGCCAATGGAGGTGAGTTTAGAGAAAACCGCTTGGGTCTAATTGGTAGAGTAGCCTATGACTTCAAGGTCAAATACTTTTTGGAAACCACAGTTAGATATGATGGCTCATCAAGATTTGCTCCTGGGAAGAGGTGGGGTTTATTCCCATCTGTATCTGCAGGATGGAGGATCTCAGAAGAGGCATTTTTTGAACCTTTGAAATCTACGATTCCTGAATTAAAACTTAGAGCATCTATAGGAACAGCAGGTAATGATGGTACCGCAGCCTTTCAGTGGCTTTCTGGTTTCAACTATAATTTCTTTTTTGCAATTAATGAAACTGCAATCCCAACGATTGACAACACAGCCTTACCAAATCCAGACTTGACTTGGGAAACCATTACTACGCAGGATATTGGAATCGACCTATCCTTATTGGATAAGAATTTGACCTTTTCTGCCGATTATTTTTACCGGTTCAAAGATGGTGTTTTAGCAACTGCCTCTGGAAGTGTGCCAAGCACACTAGGAGTTGGCTTAGCTTCTCAAAACCTACATCAATATTCCAACCAAGGTTATGAATTATCTGTATCCTACAATAAACCTGTTAGTAGTAATTTTGAATTTACTATTGGAGGAAATTTATCTCGTTCGAGAGAAACAGCAGAATTTATTGATGAGGCATTAATCGAAGATGAGTTTATGAGAATGAATCTTACTCAGACAGGAAACTTCACAGGTTTGAGAAGAGGTTATATTTCAGATGGATTATTTCAAAGCCAAGAGGAAATTGAAGCAGCAGCTATTCAGGATGGGGGATTGAATACAAGTATTCAGCCTGGAGATGTGCGTTATGTTGATTTGAATGATGATGGAATAATAGATGTAAGAGATCAGAAGGTCTTTGGCAATGGAGATAAGCCGGCATTCAATTTTGCATTAAATCTTGGAGCTACTTACAAAAATTTAGAGATGGCTCTTTTATTTACTGGAGCGGCTGGATACGAAATTTATCTAGATGGTGAATCACAAAGTCCATTGAGAAATGGATTCAATGGTTATGATTATCAATTAGATTATTGGACGCCAGAAAATACAGATGCCAGATTCCCTAGAGTTTCTGATGGTGGATTTAATGACAATAATTATAGATTTTCAGATTTTTGGATGAGGGATGGTAA
>CALHKJ010000090.1 GCA_938033975.1 uncultured Saprospiraceae bacterium
TATGGCTTGTTCTTTTTATTTATTTTTTATTAGGTCCATTCATATCTGGTGGATTATTGTCCTCTTATCATCAAGGAAAAGATCAATGGCACAGCTTTTGGCAGGGTGGGAGTAAATGGTACTTCAGCTTCTTAAAATTGAACTTACTAGTATTTATTTATATTATTCTTGTGGGGGCTATACTGGCTGCAATCACTTTTTTCTTTGCTAGCTATTCTCTTGAAAATATGCTTACAGAGATTCCAGCCTTGGCTGCGATCTTCTTCTCTGTTTTTCTTTTGATCCTATATGTAATTTATATTGTAAGTGTATCAACCAAGAGTAAGTGGAATATGATAAGGAACAATGATCGTGCTGTCTGGAAAAATTTCCGAAAGGGATCCAAAGAAGTTAGATCTCAGTTTTTTTACTTTCTAGGATTAGGAATCCTGTTCTTAATCCTAAGTCTTGGTTTTGGATTTCTATCCAATGCACTAATTAATTATATTCCCGAGTCAGGTTTTGCTTTAATGACAGTTGCTTTCTTCTTACAACTTTTGGTTCTATTCTTCAGAGTGTTTCTAAGGAATTCTTATTATGCAACAATTATTAAGTAGACATTAGAACTAAGTTTTTGTTCTCCAGTCTTTCGTCTCTAGACTACTTAATTAATCTGGAATATTGACTTTTTAACCTAGTCGTATTGTGTCCTAATTTAAACCGCATTAAAATATAGAAGTTAATTATGTTGACCCAAAAGTAGTTTGACTTTTGATACTTTCTTGCTGAGATTTTGACAGGTGCATTGATGATTTCATACTTATATTTTGCCTTTTTTAGTCGTCTGTGCAAATCAAAGTCTTCGCATAATTCTAAGGTGTTATCAAAACCATTCATTGACCGAAATACAGATTTTTTTATAAAAAGTGATTGATCTCCACCACCAGTATAAAAGCTTTTGAATTTAGAGAAATATGAATTGATCTTTAGGAAGATATTACTAGACTCAAATTTATATGAAAAATATCCAAAATCAATTCCTCTTGCAATTGAATTTAAAATTTTTGAATGAAATTCACTTGGGGGTATGGCATCAGCATGCAAGAAATATAGGATATCAAATTGTGAATTTAATTCACCTTCGTTCATCTGCGATGAACGAGACGTATATTTAGATTTAATTAAGTTTAGGTCCTTGGTTTCTGAGATAGGCAAATGATCTGATAGTTCATACTTAGAATCACTTGCATCCACTATAATTATTTCATATGACTCCTCTTTTAATGAAGCTATTATTTTATTTACCAAAACTTTAATAGTATCTAATTCATTATATGTAGGTATAATTATACTTATTCCCTTATTTCTATCCATTAATCTAATTACTTCAAAATCTATAAATGTGAATTTAAACTTTTTACTTCTTACTTTATCTTGCCTCCTTACAAATTACAATATGGGCCAAAACTACAATAATAGTGAAAATCAATATGTCAAACTTTCGCAAGATTTTCTTGAAGGTAATATACGAAGGGATGATGTAAGTCGGTTTTTGATTGAGTATAAAAATTTAAGTTTGGATGATTTAGAAGCATCACTTGATAGTTATGCGAAGGGTCTGGCATTTTGGATTAATACCTATAATGCATTTATTCAATTTCAATTATTAAAGGATCCGAGCCTATTAGATGATAAATCAACTTTTTATACTAAGGAATCTATTGATATCGGAGGAACATTGGTCAGCTTTGATTTAATAGAACATGGGATCATTCGAAATTCGAGATGGAAGTTAGGATTGGGATATATTAAGAAGTGGAATGCATCAAAATTTGAAAAAAAATTTCGTTTAAAAGGCAAAGATGGCAGAGTACATTTTGCGCTAAATTGTGGCGCTCTTTCATGTCCACCAGTTGCAGTTTATAATGATAAAAACCTCGATGCGCAATTGACAGCAGTTATCAAATATTTCCTTCCAAAAGTTACTCAACATGATTCGGACACAGTCATAACGACACCTTTGTTTTCATGGTTTCGAGGTGATTTTGGAGGCACATCAGGCATCAAGAAATTCCTTTCTGAGTATGGAATCATAGAAAATGGTGATTTAAACTTAGAATACGGGGACTACGATTGGACCTTAGATTTAGAAAACTTTTATAGCGTTAAGTAGACATTTAATTTTGTTTAGCGCTTAGTTTGCCCACTGTCTTACAAAAATTGTATCTTAAGCTATATACGGTAATTTTTTATCTTTAAATTACATATAGTTCACTTTAGGATGCGATTTATAATACTATTGATCACAATGCTGACTTCATTCAGTTTGGTTGCTGATAATGCAACCAAGATTGATGTTGATAGTGCAAATAGAATAGATAGTTTACAGTCCTTGCTTGAATCAACAAGTACAATCCAAGATAAAAATGAGATTTATCTTTCCCTTGCTAATGAATATATGAAGCCAAATGACAGCCTTTCACTGGTATATTGTCAAAAGGTTTTGCAATCCAATCCATCAGCATCAAATTTTCACTTAGGTAAAGCACATTACTTAATAGGCTTAGCTGATGTAAATGAAAATGAATTTGCAAAATCTGTACACAGCTTTGAAAAAGCAATAAAGTATTTTGAATTGGTTGAAGACTTGCCATATAGCGAGTTAGGAAGTTCATACCTCAATTTAGGTCGAGCAAAACGTTTTGCTGGCAATTATTATCTTGCACTTAAGAATTTCACCAAGGCTTTGGATTTTTTCAATGAGGCGGATGATCAACAAGGAGTTGCTGGTTGCACAAATCATATTGGTATCATCTACTCCTCATTGGGAAATCATGATAAGGCTAGGGAGTACTATTTGAAGTGTGAAGAAATTTATAAATTATACGATGACAATGAAGGTCGTGTCTATCTTCTGAATAACATAGGTTACTTGGAAGAAGAAGCTGGTAATGTGGATCAAGCTTTACAGTTTTATGGTGAAGGATTGGATTTGGCACGATCGATTGATTTCGTCATGATGGAAATTCATTTGATGAGTAATGTGGCAAATGCAAACATTAATGCAGGAAATTTTGAGAAGGCAGAACAAGTGATTTCAAAAGGAATGCAACTTTCAAAAGAACATGAAACAAATCGACTTTATCAATTTTTTAAAATATCAAATGCAAAATTAACTCTTAAAAGGGATGAATCAACAAAGTTTAAAAAAGAAGCATTGGAGGTTCTGGATTATGCCAAGGAAAAGGAATTCAAATTTCTTGAATCTGTTACGGAGAATGTTTTGAAGGACATGTATTTGTTAGAAGGGAACTATAAGCAAGCGTATTATTTGTCTGAAAAATTAGAAACTGAAAAAGATAGTATTAATTCAAAGCAGGTATCAAAAGAGCTAGCATTCTTAGATTCAAAACTAAAGTACGAAGAGCAATTAAATGTTGAAAGATTAGTCGACCAAAGAAATCAATTTTCAAAGAAACTGATTTATGCTGTCAGTCTATTTTTATTACTGACAATTTTGCTATCTAGTTATTTTGTAAGAAGACTAAAAAGATCAAACGATATTTTGAAAGATAAAAATAAACTCCTTGAAAGAAAGGATGCTGACCTGAAAAAAAGTAGCAAGGAGTTAGAAATGAGAAATGAAAAACTGCAACTATATATCGAGTCAAATACTCAATTAGAAAAATTTGCAAGAGCAACTTCTCATGACATTAAAACACCACTGCGAACAATTGCCTCTTTTGCTGGCTTACTAGCCAAAAGAATAAAGCCAAAGTTGGATGAAAAAGAGTCTGAATATTTGTCCTACATAATAGATGGAACCGAAAGATTAGGAGTAATTACAAGTGACTTGCTAAATTCTTCAGTTCATGAAGAGGCTGTCAATCTTGAATACTTTAACCTCAGGGATTTGATTGATAATAACCTCCAAGATTTGGCTTACGTTATTCAACAAACAAATACCAAAGTTCATGTTGGAGATTTACCACTGGAAATTTATGCAGATAAAATCAAGATCAGAAGAGTCTTACAAAACCTGCTTGAAAATGCGATAAAATATGCTTCACCAGGAATTTCCCCTGTCATATGTATCAATTGCCGTGAAACTGAATTGAATTATGAGTTTAGTATTAGTGACAATGGAATTGGTATAGATAGAGAAAATCATGAACAAGTTTTTAAAACTTTCTCTCGAGTACATGACTCAAGCCAAGATCAAGGAGTGGGACTAGGCTTGTCTATTTGTAAAAACAATATTGAAAAACACGGAGGTAAAATTTGGATCAATCCAGCATATAATAATGGTACTGAATTTTGTTTTAGCTTACCAAAGGAATATAAATCCAGCTGATTAGAAAGCTTCATTGACAGTAAAGTAAAAATTAACTTCATCGCTTCCACCAGCAATATCTACTCGTATGTTACTTTGATTTTCTTTGTCAAGAACAAATCTAAGACCAGCGCCATAATTTAATTTCCATCTTTCACTTAGCAATGATTTATATGATTCACCTACAATTCCATAGGATAAAAATGCAGCCCCCAGAAATCTTTTCCAAATTGGGAATCTATATTCGCCTTGAAGCAAAGCAATTGTTTTTTCTCTGTATCTACCTTTTACAATCCCTCTGGCTTTCTTTCCACCTCCCAAAGGGAATAATTCTTGAAAAGGTACATCACCAAATTGCTTAGCTGTCCATAGATTTAATGCAAATATATTCCGATTGATCGAGTAGTATTGGCTTACATCCAAACTCAAAGCTTGATAATTACTAGTGGCTCCCAGTACTGTTGTGTTGAATGCAAAATCCAATGTTGCAAAACTTCCTTCAGTAGGATAGAAAATCTGATCTCGACTGTCATATCTTGCCAATAAACCAACTCTAGAAATCACACTTCCATCTATTCCTACTAAACTTGAATTATTAAGGATTCCGTCTTCAAGAATTTTTGAAATATTATAGTAGTCAAAGTGGTAATATCCTCCGAAGAATATTTTTGGTTTCCACTTCCGCAAATAGTTAATCTGAACTCTTGGAAAATTAGCTGAATAAAGTTCTTTATCTTCAAATAGCGTATTGATTCCAATTCCAAAATATTGATAGAAATAATCATAGTATGAGATCTCTCCAAAAAGATTATGTTTATCTTCTTCCAGAAAGATATTGTAAAAACTAAACAATAAGATTTGCTTGTTCAAGGTATAGGCACCTCCAACCTGCCATTGTGAAGGTCTCATGCTCTTTTTCTTTCCTGGAAAGTGGGTATAAACACCTGCCGCACCAAAACCCCACCTAGTTTCTGGCGTGAAGAAAGCAATAGGGTAACCACCAAAAAAATTCTTGTATTCAATACTATCAGTGACCTCGTTTTGTGCAGAACTTACATTTACGGAAGTAAGAAAGAAGTAAACACTTAAAGTAGGAAGTATTAGAAAATGAACATGAAAGAGATTTCGAATCATAGCTTTAAAATAGCTTCTTCTTTTTATAGGACAGAAAAAATGTGAGATTTAGCTTGTATTTAGACAAAATTGATGCTTATAAATGAATAATTTTATCTAAAACAACAAATTATGGATTTTTGTAATATGTGGAATGCTTATTGTTTTGATAAATTGCCCCAATCACTTAAAATATAAATATGTTCAGAACGATAGTAGTCCTATTCGTACTAGGT
>CALHKJ010000091.1 GCA_938033975.1 uncultured Saprospiraceae bacterium
ATTTTTGCGGCTATTCTTTCAGTCATCATCCTGAAGGAAAAAATGAAACCAATTCAATGGTTGCTTTTTCTTTTAGCCTTTATAGGTGTACTGATCATTAAAGGATTTAATATCGACGTCAGCCTGATTGGCCTAACTGCCATTCTCAGTTCGGCATTTTTAGTAGGATTGGTTTTCGTTTTGATCCGCAAAATTGGAACAAGCGAGCACTACCTTGTAATTATTTTCTATTTTATGTTTTCAGCATTCTGTGTCTCAGGAATAGTATGCTTATTCAACTGGGAATCACCAATTGGTATTGAATGGTTTTATCTCCTAGCTTCAGGAATTGCTGGATTCATTGGACAATTAACTATGACTCAAGCTTTGCAAATGGAAGAGACAAATATGATCGTTCCATTTAAATATTCCGAAATCATATTTACCTTAATTGCGGGTTGGATTCTGTTTGGAGAACAGCAAAGTATTTATTCGCTTATTGGTATTGCATGCATCCTTTTTGCTGTTCTTACAAATACTTTGATAAAGCTTAGGTCTTAGAGATCTCGAGAGGAATAATAAGCTGCCTTAAGATATCTTCCCTCTTCAAAAATGACTGGGTGATCTACATCATGAAAGGTTTTCTTCTTCAATCTCAAATTTGAGTTCTCTCTCTGAATTGCCTCTTGGTTAATTCTAAAAAAATCATCCGCACTTATTCTGGAAGAACAAGATGCCAACAAAAGAACCCCATCTGGTTTAGTCAATTTGATGCCAAGCTTTGCAAGTCTAGCATAGCTGTTTTCTGCAGCAGGTATTTCTTTTGCGCTTTTCGCAAATGAGGGTGGATCAATAATTACAAGATCAAATTTCTTTTTACTAGCAACCAATTTACCTAAAGCCTCAAAAGCATCTTGTGCAATCGTTTTATGAGTACCCTTTATCTGGTCTTTATTCAAGTCAACATTTGCGGAAGCCAAATCCAATGCTTGCGAGCTAATATCTAAACTTGTTACACTTTTAGCCCCTCCTACCAAGGCATGAACGGAGAAACCACCTGCGTAGGAAAATACATCCAGTACTTCTTTATTTTCTGACAGCGTCCCCACCAATCTTCGATTCTCTCTATGATCAAGAAAAAATCCAGTTTTATGGCCATGGATGAGATTGGCCTTGAACTTAACTCCATGTTCTCTAAACAAAACATTTTCATCTTCAAGTGACCCAAATAAATAACTCCCATTTTTTAGCCCGAAAGTTTCCTCAGATGATATCAAGTTTCTACTCAGCCTAAGAATACCACATACTGCCCCACTAATATCTTTAAGGATAGGAACAATTTGGTATAGATATGGAAACCAAATGTGCGAATATAATTTGATAACAATCGCATGATTATAGCAATCAACAATAAGTCCAGGAAAGAAATCATTTTCACCAAAGATCAATCTATAACTATCAGTATCGGTTTCTAAAAGTTTCTTTCTTTTTTCATATGCCTCCTCTATTTTTTGCCTAAACCAATTTTCTCCAATTTCTGCCTTCGTGTGAAATTGCAACAGCTTTATTCTAATTGGAGAAAAGGGGTCATACAAACCAACTGCCAAGAATTTATTTTTTCTATCGTCAAATATTATAGCCAAATCTCCAGCCTTCGCCCCCTGCGTTTCTTTGATAATTCCTTTTTCAAAAATCCATGGGTGACCTTTTTTAACAGCTCGTTCTGAAGCACTACTCAACTTCACCGCTATCCTATTTACTTTTATGTCTGGAAAATTGATCACTTAATTATTTTGAATTCGGTTAAGACCTGTTTTTGCTTTTTGATGTAGACTAGTTTGATACTCATCTGGAGACATCTCAAGACATTGAATAAAGTGCTTCTTAGCTCTTACATAATCTTTTTGCGATTCATAAATGATTCCAAGATTTAAGGCTGAGTTACAAGACATATAAGAATCTTGATTTTGATCCGCCATAATTGCTTGATGATAATACTGTATCGACTCTGGATAGTTTTTCAATGCTTGTGTAATTCTTGCCAGTCTATAATAGTACTCCAATTGCAAAGATTCATCATCATAAAATTGCTCTGAGCTAGTAATCAAAATCTGGTAAGCCTTTTGGTAATACCCACCATCAAATAAAATTCTTGCTTTCAACAAAGTAGGATTAGGTAACAAATTTTTATTTGCTTCTTTGACTGCTTGCTTATCATCATCAATCAAGGCTACACCTTTTTTAATACACAAATCCATTTGGCGTTGATATTCTTTCGGGTCATTTTCAAAAACCAAACTTGCCCAAGCCAACTTCTGATGAGCTTCTTTTATATAATGTAATCCACGAAAGTTTTCAATGAATTCTTGAAAGTATGATACCGACTCTTCATTGAGCTTCCGCAAATGACTCACTCCCATCAAAAAATACAGATAGGGAAATTGCTTGACGGAGGTATAACTTAATGTCTCTAACAACAACTCGATTGCCTCATCATTACGACCTGTACGTTGGAGTAATTTGACTTGTACAAAACATGCCAATGGGCTTTGAGATTTTTTCAACTGTGATTGGTCAAGATATTGAAAAGCCAAATCTTGATCATTGGCTTGATACAAGGCCATAAAAATATAAATTGCCTCTGCCTCAAAAGTAAAGATAAATGGATTCTCATCTGCATATTGATTGACTCTAGATATTTCATCTAAACCTTGCTCAACAGATCCCGACATACCAAAAATATTTTTAAATACCCCAGGTACACTTATCGTCTCAACCAAGGAATGAATGATTGATAGACTTTTGTAATTATAAATGAAATCAGGGAACTTTGAAGTGTTTTCTTCTAGCAATTTATAGGAGGTAAAAATTTCTCTTCCAGCCTTAAAGAGTTCATCAAATTTTGACCGGGTCAATGCCCACTGAAGATTTATTTCTGCTAAAACAAAATTCTTATATGGATCATCATCATCAAGTTCTTCTAACTGCTTGATGCGTCTTTCTTTATTTTGCTTTACCTGATCAAAGTAGGCTTCATCTTCAAAGATGAATAAATGAAAAAAATCAAGGTAGTTTTCAATATGGAGATATGCCAAATTATTTGGTTCATCATTTCTTGACTGATCTAACAAAATTTTAGCTTGATCAAAGTCGAGATAGATGATCGCTTCATAGGCTTTTTCTAGAAGAGGAGAATATTCTACCCTGTATTGAGCCAAGGAAATCTGACCAATAGAAAGAAGTATGAATATGTTTAAGATCTTTTTCAAACCAATACAAAGATGCTTTCTTTTAACAAAAAAAGCCTTTCTTTTTAAGGAAAGGCTTTATAGTATGTGTTCTTATATATCTAATTATTCTGGATCTTCAATACCAGCAGTCTCATTGTCTACAAGTACTCTTCCACAATGCTCACATGCAATAATTGCTTTGTGATTGCCTAGTTCAATTTGAGTTTGTGCAGGAATTCTGTTAAAACATCCTCCGCAAGCACTTCTCTTCACCGGCACAACTGCCAATCCATTCTTATATCTATTTCTGATTCTGTCATAAGACTTTAATAGTCTTTCTTCAATCTGCTTTCTTGTTTTAACTGATTTCTTCTCAAGCTTCGCTTCATCCTTCTCAGTCTTTTCGATGATTTGCTCAAGTTCAACTTTCTTCTTTTCAAGATCAGCTGTTTTAGCTTCCATCTTTTCGTTAGTGATAGCCAAAATCTCTTTCTTTCTCTCCTCTACTTCTTGATTCTCTCTGATCTTCTTTTCAGATAATTGATTTTCAAGATTTTGAAGTTCAACCTCTTTGGTTAGAGCTTCGAATTCTCTATTATTCTTTACATCCTCCAATTGCTTGTTATATTTTTCAATAAGCGTATTGGAGTTGATGATATTCTCTTTATGCTTTGCAACCTCACTCTGGATATCAGAAAGCTGCGTATTAAGCTTATCAACTCTTGTTTGTAAACCTGCTATTTCGTCCTCTAAATCACTTACTTCGATGGGCAATTGACCTTTTAATACCTTAAAACCATCAATTTGCGAGTCAATCGTCTGCAATTGGAATAATGCTTCTAATTTTTCTTTAACTGAAATCGTTGTTGTAGACATATAACTTATTGATTTATAAATAGTTAACTGGATTCGTCACCATTTTGGTGGTTCGGGCTGCAAATTTAACAAAATTATCATTTATGAGCTCAGATAATAGTTCAATTGTGAACTGTTCGCTCTCATAATGTCCAATATCAGCTATAATTATCCTATCATTTGCATCAAAAAACTCATGATACTTGTAATCTGCCGTAATAAACATATCTGCTCCTTGCCTGATAGCATCATATAACAGAAATCCTCCTGATCCTCCGGCAACAGCTATTTTGGCTATATTCTGCTTATGAATCTTGGTGTATTTCACGCAATTGACCGACATTTTGGTTTTCAAGTCATTTAAAAATGAGAGAGCATCTTGAGGACTTGGCAGATCACCAATCATTCCAGACCCAACCAAAGGCTCTGTCGGATCCTTTGGTTTGAGAATTTTCAGGTTTTGAAGTCCAATCCTCTTGGCAATTCTTTCATTCACACCGTTTTGAAATACATTATCTAGGTTGGTATGCATCGCTACAATCGCGATATCATTCTTTATGGCTAGCTGTATTGTTTTTTGGATATAATTGGCGCTGGTAAGATTTTTAAGTCCCGAGAAAATGATTGGGTGATGCGCAACGACTACATTACAGTTATTATCAATAGCTTCTTGTATTACTGCTTCAGTTGAATCCAAGCAAGTTATGACACCTGTAATCTCCATATCTGGATCGCCAGTTAAGAGCCCAGCATTATCATATGGTTCTTGTAAATGCAATGGCGCAATTCCTTCAAAAAAATCTAAAAGTTCAAGAAGTTTCATATCAAGATTTTTTAATTTTTTCAATGAGATTGGTACTAGAATAATTTCCAACAAAAGGAATCGTAATCACCTTCCCTCCGCTTGATTCAACCTCCTGTCTCCCAACTATTTCTTCAATTGCATAGTCCCCTCCTTTTACCAAAACTTTAGGTTTTAAAATTTTGATTAACTCCAATGGAGTATCTTCTTCAAACTCAATAATGCATGCAACTTGTGGTAGAGCCGACAGCATATTTGCTCTATCAATAAATTCATTAATCGGTCGGTTAGCTCCCTTCAATTTGTTTACGGAAGTATCACTATTAAGACCTATGACCAAATTTGCCGAAAGGCTCGATGCTTCAGAAAGGTAGATAAGATGTCCAGGATGTAAAAGATCAAAGCATCCATTGGTAAACACACATTCCTTATCTTCTAAAAAAAGAACTGCTTGCGACCATTGGTCAGCTCGAAAGATCTTTTTATGAAAAGGATTGCTCATTTATTTATTATTGGTAACACTACCAAAGATATCAAGCCGAAGACAATATTTCCGAAAAGCTGAATGGAGAAATAAAGAATCATTGCAAATGAGAATGAATCAATACTGCTAAGACCTAAAATAATTAAAGCTTGAGTAACAAGGAAATGATAACTACCCATCCCTCCAGGTGAAGGAAAAACTATACCTAAAGTTCCAAACACAAATACGATTAATCCAGCAATTGGAGTCAAGTGTTGTGTAGGTCCAAAAGCGTAAAAGCACAAATAGGTCATTAGATAATAACATATCCAAATACCAAAAGAATACAACCAAAATAGTTTTTTATTCTTAACCTTGGTAATCGACTTTAAGCCATCAATAAAGTTTTTCATCAAGGATTTTATCTTGACAAAAATTGGAGCTTGCCCTTCATCAGGTAATGAAAAGATATATCTCAAAACCAAAAGTCCAACAATACCCATTACCACAGCAATTCCAAATCCAATGAATATTTTACTCGCTGGAATATTAAAATTTTGCTCAAAATATTCAACAAAAATATCGTAGCTCAATAAGAAGGCTAGACCGATTATCAACAACAACATGAGCACATCGACAATTCTTCCTATCACTATGGTAGCAAAGGATTGTTCAAAAGGAATATCTTCATATTTGCTGATAGCTCCCGCTCTAATAAATTCACCAGATCTTGGGAATCCAAGATTAGCAAAGTATCCAAGCATCAAAGTCCCCATGCAATTTAAGAAATTGGGTTTGTGCCCAAGTGGATCAAGCAGTTGTTGCCATCTCCAAGCTCTAAAAGCATTTGAAAGCATATAAATGAAAAGAACGAGCAGAATCCAGAACCAATTGACAGATTTGAAATCATTCAATATCCGGTCAAACAAACTACAATCTGCAGCAGGAATACCATCGCTGAGACATTGTTCTAAATAAGAGGAAGATTGAGATCTCCACATCAAGACTAGAATTAGAACTCCAAGTCCTAAGAAGATCAAATATTTTAGAATATTCTTTAAGTTCAATTGTACTTAAGTAAGTCTATTATTCTCGTCTGGGAATACAGTAATGGCCTTATAGTCTTTAGCTTCTTCAGGAGTCATTAGCCCGTATGAAATAATAATGACTACATCTCCAACTTCTACTCTTCTCGCAGCAGCACCATTCAAACAAATAACTCCAGAACCTCTTTCACCTCTTATTACATAGGTTTCGATTCTTTCCCCATTATTGTTGTTGACGATTTGAACTTTCTCACCTGGAAGA
>CALHKJ010000092.1 GCA_938033975.1 uncultured Saprospiraceae bacterium
ACGATGCAGGTATGAGATCTGCAGAAGTATACGTTAAAGGTCCTGGGTCAGGAAGAGAAGCAGCTATTAGAGCAATCGATGGTTTGGGAATCAAGGTTACTAAGATTAGAGATGTAACCCCAATGCCGCACAATGGTTGTAGACCACCAAAAAGAAGAAGAGTTTAATCCTTTTAAGAAAAAGATAAATGGCTAGATACACAGGTCCAAAGACCAAAAAAGCAAGATCATTTGGAGAGGCAATATACGGCCCCGATCGAAGTTTCGATAAGAGGAAGTATGGCCCGGGTCAACATGGTAACTCGAGAAGAAGGAAGCAGAATTCCAACTACTCAATGCAATTGAAGGAAAAGCAAAAAGCTAAATATACTTACGGTCTTCTTGAGCGTCAGTTTAGAAATCTTTACGAAGAAGCAAACAAGAAATCAGGAGTAACTGGTGAAATTCTTTTACAGTATTTAGAAGCTAGACTTGATAATACTGTATTCAGATTAGGTATTGCTCCTACAAGAAGTGCTGCAAGACAACTTGTTACACACAAACATATTCTTGTTAATGGAATTCTAACAAATATCCCTTCAATGAAATTGAGGCCTGGTGATGTTGTTTCAATTAGAAACAAATCCAAAAACCTTGAGGTAATTGAAAATTCACTTAAAAGCGCTAAAGCAAACAAGTGGGGTTGGTTAGAATGGAATTCTCAACGAGGCGAAGGAACATTGTTGGCATATCCGGAAAGAGAAAAAATTCCAGAAAACATTAATGAGCAGCTAATTGTTGAATTGTACTCTAAGTAATAACCAAGCTTAGAATACTATCAACTATCTCTTTACGAACCTTTCATAAACTATTTCAATGAGTATATTAAATTTTCAAAAGCCTGATAAAATATTATTAGAGAAAGCTACTGATTTTCACGGTACTTTCGAGTTTAAGCCTCTTGAACCAGGATTTGGTCAGACTATTGGAAATTCACTTAGAAGGGTATTGCTTTCTTCACTTGAAGGACATGCAATATCAGCAGTGAGAATAGCAGGTGTGGATCATGAATTTGCTACAATTAAAGGAGTAGTGGAAGATATGGTTGACATCATTCTAAATCTTAAGCAGGTTAGAATTAAACCAGTTTCTGACGAGGAACCAATTTCAGAGGAGAAAATTTATCTAACAATATCCGGTCAGGATCAATTTGTAGCAGGAGACATCGAAAAGAATACTAACGTATTCAAAGTAATGAACCCTGATCACTTGATTTGTAGAATGGATGCTTCAGTAAACTTAGAAATTGAGTTTACAGTAACACATGGTAGAGGATATGTTCCTTCACAAGAAAATATGCCTTCTGATGCTCCAATAGGAGTTATTCCAGTTGATGCAATCTATACACCAATCAAAAAAGTTGCCTACAACATCGATAACACCAGAGTTGGTCAAAGAACCGATTATGAGTTGTTGAAAATGGCAATCGAAACTGATGGTACAATTCATCCAGAAGAAGCTGTAAAAGAAGCTTCAAGAATTTTGATTCAGCACTTGATGCTAATCACGGATGAAAATATCACCTTCGAAGACGCTTCTAAGAGAGAAGAGAATATCGTAGATGAGCACATTTTACACATGCGTAAATTATTGAAAACATCACTTGAAGATCTTGATCTTTCAGTTAGAGCATATAACTGCTTGAAGGCTGCAAAAATCAACTCACTTGGAGAGATGGTAAGATATGATACTCATGAACTATTGAAATTCAGAAACTTCGGTAAGAAGTCTCTTGTTGAGATAGAAGAATTATTGCAAAACAAAGGCCTTACTTTTGGTATGGACCTTTCAAAATACAAGCTTGACGAAGATTAGTCTGCTTTAAATCGATCCAGCCCGGATAATCCGGATTTTTTAATCGATTCATAACTGTAACATACATTCTCAAAAGGCTGGATGTTTGAGATTGTTATAGTGTGAATGTCAATGTAAACCGTCATGAGACACGGAAAAAAATTCAACCATTTAGGTAGAAAGAAAGGACATAGAAAAGCCCTTTTAAGAAACCTTAGTATCGCTTTGGTTACGCACAAAAGAATCAACACAACTCTAGCAAAAGCAAAAGCTTTAAGAGTATTTGTTGAACCTCTTATCACTAAATCAAAGACCAATACACAACACTCAAGAAGAGTAGTATTTTCTTACTTGCAAAACAAGGATGCAGTAACTGAAATGTTTGGTCCAATTGCAGAAAAAGTAGCAACTAGACCAGGTGGCTACACTAGAATTATTAAAACTGGAGCTAGAAAAGGTGATGGTGCAGAAATGGCTATGATTGAACTTGTTGATTACAATGAGTTGATGTTAGCTAACAAAAAGCCATCTACTAAGAAGAAAAGAAGTAGAAGAGGTGGAGCTAAGAAAACAGCCGCAGCCGCAACTGCTGCAGTGGTGGCAGATAAAGCCACTGGATCAGAAGAGGAATAGCCATAGAAATAAATCAATAATTACCGAAAAGGGACCTGAATTCAAATTCAGGTCCCTTTTTATATTATGGCAATTTGACTGCTAATGCCTATGGGTATTGACTCTTTGCTAAGATAAGACCATCATCCACAAACAATTGTCGCCTATTAGGCAGCAAATGGTCAGCTTTTTGCATCTATAATGTAATGATCAACTTTAAAGGCACATATTATGTATGCCTGATATTACTAATACC
>CALHKJ010000093.1 GCA_938033975.1 uncultured Saprospiraceae bacterium
GATGCTGTAGATGATATGGGATATGTTGATAGAGACAGAGTGGCAGTAGGCGGACATTCATACGGCGCTTTTATGACTGCCAATTTACTTTCACACTCAGATCTTTTTGCTGCTGGAATAGCTAGAAGTGGAGCTTACAATAGAACCTTGACACCATTCGGATTTCAGGCAGAGGAAAGAACCTATTGGGAAGCACCTGAAATATATTATGGAATGTCACCTTTTATGCATGCAGACAAAATGAAAACACCTCTTCTTCTTATACATGGAGAAGCTGATAATAACTCAGGCACCTACCCTATGCAAAGTGAAAGATACTTCAATGCACTTAAGGGATTGGGAGCCACAGTTCGTCTGGTTATGCTTCCAAAAGAAAGTCATGGATATTCAGCTAGAGAATCAGTTATGCACATACTCTGGGAACAAGACGAATGGTTAGAAAAATATGTCAAAAATAAAAAGCTAGTTGAGAAACCTTAAATAGAGTTTATTTCTATTTTTGAGTGCTTATGAAGAAACAGATCGACTTTCTTATCCAAGGAGTAAAGAATATCAAGGAAGTAGGAGCTTTGACAAGAAGTGGACCAGCACTTTGCAAAAAGATGATTAGCCCAATTCCTACTGATAAAGATGTAGTTGTAGTGGAGTTAGGAGCTGGTGACGGTGTAATTACAAAACATCTACTGAATAGAATAAGTCCAAAATCCAAGGTGATTTCGATCGAATTATTAGAAGACATGTATAAGAAGTTGGCACAGATTGAAGACCAAAGATTGTCAGCTATTCATGGTACTATTGATAATTTAGATCAAATCCTTGAAGAACATAATATTGAAAATTTCGATCACCTTGTTTCTGCTGTACCTTTTATGATCATGGATAATGAATACGTTGTTTCTTTTTTAAGCAAATACAAGAATAGAATAAACAAAGGAGGATCATTTACTCAAATGCATTACGGGTTTAAAAGAAAATTTTACGAAAATATATTTGGTAATGCGAAAGCTCATTATGTGGCAGCGAATGTACCTCCAGCATTGGTCGTAGAAAGCATAATTGTCTAAAGACAATGCAATATTTAAAATTAGAAAACGTCAACAAATCTTATGGAGAGAAAACACTCTTCAAGGATCTCAATTTAACCATATCAAAGGGTCAGAAAATCGCCTTGATAGCAAGAAATGGTAGCGGAAAATCTACTCTCCTTAAAATCATTGCAGGTGAAGAAGCAGGCGAAGGTGAAAACTCAAAAATCCATATCGCCAACGATATAAGAATTTCAGTACTCAAGCAAGAACCTGATTTTCACAAAGACGATACCGTACTAGACGCTATATACTCGCTTGATAATCCAAAGATTCAATTACTAAAAGAATTTGAAGTTGCAAGCTTAGAAAACAATCAAGACAAAATCCAAAAGATAATGATCGGTCTTGATGATTTAAAAGCCTGGGATTTTGATGCGAAAATCAAAGAGACCTTAAGTAAATTAAACATAAAGAATTTACAACAAAAGGTGTCTTTGCTATCCGGAGGGCAACGCAAAAGAGTAGCTCTTGCAAAACTTATGATCGAAGAACCAGAATTCATCATAATGGATGAACCTACCAATCATCTTGACCTTGACATGATTGAATGGCTCGAAGAATATCTTTCTGCAGATAGGGTTACCCTATTAATGGTAACACACGATCGTTACTTCTTAGAAAGAATATGCAATGAAATTATTGAGATTGATAATGGTAGTGTATTTACCTATAGAGGCAATTATACAGACTTTCTAGTTAAAAAAGCTGCGAGGATAGAAAATGAAGCAGCTAATTATAGCAAATTAAAAAAGCTATATAAAAAAGAACTTGATTGGGTAAGGCGACAACCTTCCGCAAGAGGAACCAAAGCCAAATCACGTGTTGACAAATTTCACGATATTAAAGATGAAGTAAAGTCGCACACTACCAATGAAGAAATGAAACTGCATGTCCAGACCAGCAGACTGGGAGGTAAAATTTTAGAAGCACATGCTATCGGAAAGTCTTTCGGAGACATAAAAATAGTAAATGAGTTTTCATATAAGTTTAGAAAAGGTGAAAGGCTTGGCATTGTTGGGCCAAATGGTAGTGGAAAGTCAACTTTAATCAATTTATTGACAAAACAGATAAGACCTGATAGTGGCAAAATCGTAATCGGTGACACTGTCACTTTTGGATATTACCACCAAGAAGGACTGAATCTAGAAAATGACAAGCGAGTAATTGAAGTCATCAGAGACGTAGCAGAATATATTCCCCTTGACAAAGGAAAAAAATTAACTGCCGAACAATTACTTGAAAGATTTTTATTTCCCAGACCTCAGCAACAAGTATATGTATCGAAGCTAAGTGGAGGTGAAAGAAGGAGACTTTATCTTTTGACTGTCCTAATGGCAAACCCAAATTTTCTAATTTTAGACGAGCCCACCAATGATCTCGATATTATCACCCTCAACATTTTAGAAGATTATCTCATGCAATTTCCGGGTTGCTTAATCGTAATCTCCCATGATCGATTTTTGTTAGACAAGTTGGTAGAGCATTTATTCATTTTGGATGGCAAAGGAAACATCAAAGATTACAATGGTAGATATTCTGAATTCAGAAAAATCCAAAAGCAAGAAAAATATGCTGCTCCAAAAGCAGAAAAGGTCATCACCGAAGAGGTCATTGACCTAAAAGAGAAGAAAAAAAGAAAAAATAAACTAAACAGTTTGGAGAGAAAAATGTCTGAACTAGAAGATTCAAAGAAAAAAATTGAAAAGCAATTTGAAGACAGCTCATTAGAAATGGACAAAATTCAAGAGCTTTCAAAAAAACTTCAAGGCATTAACCAAGAGTTAGAGGAGACAGAAAATGAATGGTTGGAACTGTCAGAAGGAATGTAAAACTATAATTCCCTAAGCCTCATTCTCACTTCCCTAGAATATTTTCCTTTTTCTCTAATTGCAGCTACCCTTTCAGCAAATTCATCCTCCATCAAATTATCCTGAATAAGGTTCTGAGCCTTTTCAAAACAATTGCAAATATTATTGGTCAAAGGATCTGAATGAAAATCATACTCTCTCATAAATTCTACTGCTGTTTCTGCCGTAAAAAGATAAATATCAATCATCTCATAATCCAAGACAGTAGACTTTCTTGTCTCTGACAAAATTTTATTCACTTTCTGAATTCTTGGACGTCTTGGTTTGCGATAACTTTTGGTGACGTATTTTTTCGCTATTAATTTTTTGGCTTTGTCGAAGATCTTTTTCCGATCCTTATCACTCCCCAAATCCATTTTATAGAAAGTTTTCACTTCCTCTATTTTCGTAAAAAGACGCATCATCTCATCCCTTAATTCTTCTTCATTCAGAGAATCCAAAAACTTTTTAAAACTATTTACACGCATTATGCAACGAAATTTATTTACAAAGAGTATAATAAATAGATATGATGGAAAGACTGGAATCAGACAGCTTAACGCCACTTATGGTCTATCGGTTGGTAAAAATAAAGATAATTTCACAAGGATGTCTTTTTAAAGGTATGTAATAAAAATATGCGTTCAATAGGAGCGAATTTTCATTTATAATCGTTAATTTGATAAGTGAAGTAATCCCAGTATTTCATTTACATCTAACAAAGTCAACTTCTAATGAAATTCAAAGTAATATTACTTAGTGTAGTATTGATGCTTGCTTTTTTTTCTGCAAGCTCACAAGACCTGCATTATTCCAATTATAACTATGCACCCTTATACCTTAATCCAGCCAACACAGGTGGATTTAATGGTAATATCAGAGCTGGTGCATCCTATAGAGATCAATTTAGAACTTTCATTGGAGAAGCTTATCAAAGTACCATGATTTGGGCAGATAGCCCTGTTGCATTTGTAGTAAATGAAAGGCAGTGGTTAGGAATTGGCCTAAACTTATTTTCTGACAGAACAGGTGATTTGGGTTTTGGAATGAGTGGAGCTATGGCTAGCGTCGCATACCACTTTTCATTTGATGACAACTATAGAAGTGTAATTGCTATAGGTGTTCAATACGGCGCTATCCAAAGAAAAATCAACAATCACCAGGCTGCTCAATTTGCTGATGACATAACAGGCACGCAACCAAGTCCCGATCATCAATTGATTACCGATTTTAATACTACTTTTTCTGACCTTAATGTAGGAGTAACAGCTACTTTCAAACCGTCAAAGTACGATAAAATTCAAATTGGAACCTCATTGTATCATGTCACAAATCCAATGTTTAGATTCAATGGAGGAAGTGCGGGGACAAATGTAAATCCTAGGCTCAACGTGTATGCGACCTATGAAATGCAATTATCCAATAAATTCCAATTGACACCAGGAGCTTATTATTCATCAATGAATAATGCCCAAAATATTCAAATACAATTAAACGCAAAAAGTCTTCTCAAAAAGGGAGGCACTACCCTGCTGACCTATGGCTTAGGTTATAGAATTAGTGATGCTATCCAATTTTTTGCTGGAGCAGTATATAAAAGCTGGGAATTTGGTTTGAGTTATGATATGACTACCTCAACTGCAAGAGCCTTCAACAATACTGTTGGTGGACTCGAACTGGGTGTCAAAAAATTCATTACGATCCACAAAAAGCCAGAATTAAAAGTAATACAAATTTGCCCTAGGGTTTAAATCAATATTGAGCATGAACACCAACACAATCAAAAGTATACTATTTAGCATTTTTTGTTTAAGCTTCTTGCAAATAGACGCTCAAGATCTACATCGAAAGTTTGCAGATTTGCCGTGCATGAACAAAAACTTCAATACCATAGTGCATGTTGCAGTAGATTCTTTAAACAGAGATCCTGTAGCAAGTGAAGCATTCATCAATGAAATGTTAGAGGAAACTTCAGAATTCTTTTCTCCAATTTGTTTGTCATTCTCTGCATGCGAAATAAACATTATAGATGACAACTATGCTTACTCAAATTTACAATCTGCTCCCCTATCCCTGGAAGCAAGAATAGATAAGATGGAAGCATTGTTTCATAAACCAATGAGAATAAATATTTTTGTCGTCGATTCTATTCAGGATGTGGAATGTGGCCTCGGAAGATTTGAAGGAATTAAAACGGCAACCGACGCCAATGTAATTATAGAATTAAATAATTGCCCAGATGATAGAGCATCACAAAATTTAGCTCACCAATTGGGCCACTTGTTTGGTTTATATGACACCTATCATGAAGATCATCCCCCTGAATTGGTCAATGGTGATAATTGTGAAATTGCAGGCGATTTAATTTGTGATACACCCGCTGACCCCTACGGCCGAGCCATACCCATACCCGACGATACAACCACCTATGCCCTAAGTTATTTGAGGGGTTGCGAATTTGTATTTGAAGCCCTAGATCCAAACGAAGAATACTATCAACCTGATGTTGGAAATATAATGTCTGCTTATCCATGTAAGTGTGGATTTACAAGAGAACAATATTTAAAAATGGCAGAGGTTTATTTTAGCTCATCAGTAAAACAATTTTAAAATGATCAAGTATATATATACAACAATCGCATTGTTATGTATGGCTATATTTGGTCAACTACATGCACAAACTGCAAGCTCCGATTCTGGTTGCATTCCTTTGGATGTACAATTTAATGCACCAGCACAAGGATCTTACTATTGGGATTTTAAAGATGGAGCTTCTTCCACTCTACAAAATCCACAACATATTTTTACCTCTGCTGGCAATTATACAGTCGAACTTTTTACCAGCCAAGGAGGCAGTCTAGTTGGAACTGTCAACATAACAGTCTACCCAGATTTAATTGTAAACATTACTGCAGATCCAATAGGCGGTTGCACACCCTTAGATGTGACCTTTACTCCAGAGATCATAAAAGATCCGGAGATTGATATCGTAAGTGTTGTTTGGACCTTCGGAGATGGAGGCTCATCCAATCAATTGGAGCCGACATATACTTATACAGATCCAGGAACATTTCCAATAAGTATCAAAGTAGTGACATCGGTAACCGAATGCGATAAAACAATCCAATTCGACGATGAAATTACTGTTGCTGGTGTAGATGCAAAATTCATTGCCAACAAATATTCATCTTGTAATTCACCAGATGTTTTCAACTTTACCAATAATACAGTTTCTGAACCAGGTCACACCTATGAGTGGGATTTTGGTGATGGTCAGACTTTTTCAGGATATCAACCTGGCCCAATTACCTATGATGAAGATGGACTTTATGAAATCACACTATCGGTTAACAATTCTACTGGCTGTATTTCTACAGCAACTAGATTTATAAATATTGGACCCCCCATTTTTAACTTGGATTTCTCAGGAGTAATATGCTACTCAAGCCCTACTACTCTTGTCAATAATACTGTCGCTGATGAATTTGTATGGGAATTTGAAGATCACCCTGGCCTTAATGCAATAAATTCAGATTCAATCAGTCCAACGATTTTTGCAAATCAAACAGGCATGTACGATGTAAAGTTGACAGCCATATCTTTATTGGGTTGCACCTCTGATACATCTTTCACAATTACAGTTGACGTTGTAAATTCAAATTTTGATATTGGACCAGACATAACCTGTGGAGAAGAGTTTACCGTTATCCTAGAAGCAGAAGATCTAAACCATGATTTCTATACTTGGACAGAATTCAATCCTGATGGGACTGATTTTACCACTACTCTACCTACAGCACAACAAACTTACGAAGCACCAGAAAGAGATTCCTTTTATGTAAATTATCCAGATACCTTATTTTATGAACTTGTTGCCACTTCTCAATATGGCTGTAAAGACTCCACCACTAATGAAATAATTATAAGAAAGCCTGAGGCATTCTTTATTCCTGATGAGATTATTGGTCTCGATGAGCTAACTGTAAATTTTGAAGATTTAAGTTTTTCAGAGCAACCAATCGTAGAGCGTGTTTGGGATTGGGGTGACGGCACAAGTGATACCTTTACAGATCAATTATTACATACACATACTTATGGCCCTGGATGCTATTGGGTAAGATTAACGATTACCAACGAAGCTGGCTGTATTGATGAATCGGAACTGGTAAAAATAACGGTCATAAGTCTGGATGACTTACCAACTGGAAGCGCAACCGCCAATGGCCAAGTTGGAGATCTCCAAATTTGTGTTGGAGATTCAGTCACCGTACTCTTTTTAAATCCCGCTCCGAATTTAATCGACTTTCACTTTAATACAGATTTAGGAAGATTCGATCAATGCTGGAAAAGTGATACAGGAACACACGCCTTCCTATACCCTGGCGAGTTTACCATGGGCTATACTTTGGAACATGAAGGAATGGTCTTTCATCAAGATCGTATCGGTGAGTTGACCATTGATGGAGCTCATTCGAAAATTGGATACGAAACAGATTGTGACGATATTTTTAATGTAGATTTTGAAAGTAAAAGTATAAACGCCAACAAATTAGAATGGTACATTGATGGTGAAATGGTAAGCACGGCAGAAAATTTTTCATATAATTTCACCGAACTAGGTGAGCATTTTGTGGAACTGCATGCCACAGATACCAATTCGCCTTGTGATGCACATGTTGACACTACAACCGTACACATCACTCAGATAAAAGCAGATTTTGAAGTGCAAAAAAATATGTGTGATTCAACAATGTATCTACTAGATGCTTCTGCAAGTTTGGATGTACACGATGATTGCCACGAAGGATATCTTTGGAATTTTGATTTCAACAGACCAAGAGAGGTTGGCGAAGATTCATTATATCATGAATTCCCAAGAGGTCGCCAAGCGATTACTCTCATTACAGAAGATATAAATGGATGTAAGGATCAAATTACCAAAATGGTAAATGTCTATGGTATGGATACAGAATTTCCATTGGACAGTTCATTTTGTTTACCACATTTTGCACAGCTAGAAGATCAGACGATTTCTGATACAACAGCAGTTGGTTGGGAATGGAGCTTTGGCTCAGAAGAACAAAATCCAATCTATGTCTTCTCAGAAAATGATCTAGATTCATTAGGGGATTTATCAGTATCACTAATTGTAACTGATGCCATAGGCTGTACAGAAGAAATCGTAAAAGAAGTAGACCTATACGAACCTATTAGTGCTATTGAAGTAAATAGAGGGCCTTTCATATGTACAGGCTCAAGTATTATTTTTGCGGCTGAGGACTATAACGAACAAGGCTCATTCTTAACTTACAGTTGGGACTTCGGTCAATATGGAGTCGTTGAAGGCGACAGCCCAGAAATCACTTTTACTGAGCCAGGAGAGACTGAAGTAATTTTGACATTCACGGAAGATTCTTCAGGATGCATGGGTGATACCAGCATCATTGTAAATGCAATTGCTGCCCCAGTAGCAGATTTCATGACTTCAGTCGATACATTAGATCAATTATGTCATCCAGAGACCATCGAATTTACAAATCTGTCACAAACAGAAGGACCTGTTTTTTATAATTGGGACTTTGGCAATGGTGTAACTTCCGGACTTGAGGATCCAGCTATTTCTTATGACAAAGGAACTTTCACCTCAACGATGATTGTACGATCTGTATATGGATGTTCAGATACGCTTTCGCAAACATTTGAACTGGTAGGACCAGAAGGCTTAGCAAGTATTGACAAACCAGCAATCTGCCTTGGAGAAGAAATTACTCTTACCTTGGTTGACCCAGTGGATGTCAGCTCATTTACTTGGGACTTAGGTGATGGTAATACTGTTGATGACGTTTCACCATATACACATGTATATGACATAGAAACAAACTTGAGTTTAATTTTAAGATCTACTACTACTGGTTGCGAGTTAATTCAAACAATCCCTATTGATATTGATACTGTGTATGCAGATTTTGAACTGCTAGGTCAGGAAGGTGCCTGCAATGGAATCTTCTCTCTTCAAAATC
>CALHKJ010000094.1 GCA_938033975.1 uncultured Saprospiraceae bacterium
ACTAGTGCCATCACCAAAATCATTGGACCAAGCCACATCACCACAGAGATCCGTTGCCTCTGCACCTGCATTCGTATTCAACCAATCAAGCAAATCTGCATTGGCATCATCACAGTTAGACGAACCATTAGATGCAGCTGTTGTGATCATTGGTGGAGTTGTATCTTCTACTGTAAAACTTGCATAGCAAATTGAAGCATTACCGGCTGCATCTGTAGCAGTAAATTGATATACTGTTGTATTGGCATCACCACAAGCAGATATGGTATTAAATTCCATTGTACTGAAACTTGGGTTCGTACAATTATCTGATGCTGTCACTGACGACAACCAATCATTTAATTCGACGGATCCTTCTATATCAGGACCTAAGTCACTACAATTGAAAGTAACATCCTCTGGGCATGTGATGACTGGCGCTTCACAATCTTGCACAACCACATTGAAACAACATGTCGCTATATTTCCTTCATCGTCTTCAGCTTCATAACACACTTCAGAAATTCCTAATTCAAAAACAACACCCGATGCATCGTCACTTCCAAATGCACTTGTTGCACCTGTCACCGTATAGCTTATTGATAACTCATCACAGTTGTCGTTTGTAATGGGACTAATTCCATTATCAGACCCCCAAGTACATGTACCAGCGTCAGCACATACAATCACATCATTACTTGGACAAGCAATACTTGGTAATTGAGAATCTACAACCGTTATACTGAATTGACATCTGCCTAATCTATCACAATCATCTCTTGCATCAAATCGTATGACAGTTGTTCCCACCGGGAAAGTAGAACCAGAAGGCAAGCCTAAGGTTTGAGTGATTGTTAATTCATCATCACAATTATCATGAAAGACTGGAGTAGAATAGATAATATTTGATCCACAGTTATCAACATCTACATTGACCGTCATATCCTCTGGACAAGAAATAAGGATTGGATTGATTCTATCTCTTACTCGTATAGATCTTGTACACGAATTACTGTTACCACAATCATCAGTTACTGTAAAAACTACTATGTTATTTGAAATACAGGCATCATCAAGGACACCGTCAAAATCATGAGTCACTGTGACACCATGACAAACATCAGAACCCAAAGTAGCAATCGCATTATCCAACCAAGCAGTAATAATAGTTGGGTTGTCGGGATCACCACATTCCAAATTTAATGATATTGGACAATCTGTTACCTGTGGTATGTTTTCATCATCAATCGTAAATTTAAATAGAGCTGTTGATACGTTACCACATTCATCGGTTGCCGTAAACTGATAAATTTCAGTTCCAGTCAATCCACAATCATCTATCGAACCAATCAATGTATATTCTAATTCGACCAATTCATTATCTCCGCAGAGATCGGTCGCACTTGCATTATCTAGATTATTTTGCAACTGAGCTTGGTGTACTCCTTGGTTGCAATTAACAGTTCGGTCTGCAGGTACTGTAATTGTTGGAGGTGTTGTATCTACCACTTCAAAAAATGCTGTAGCAGTAGTTGTATTTCCACAATCATCTGTTGCGGTAAATAGATATTCCTCTGTAGATGTTGATCCACAACCATCAACAGTTGAAACCAGCTCCCAGGTTATTCTTACATCTGGATCACAATCATCCATCGCCATCGCTCCACCAAAACTATTTCTCCATGTATTCCTTGCCCCATCTGCTCCATTAATATTTATGCATTCTGCAATCCCATCTTGAGGCTTCATGATAAATTCAGGATCTGTGGTATCCACTACTGTGATTACAGCCGTACAAAATGAAGTATTTCCACATCCATCATCTGCATCAAATCTTACAGTCCTGGTTCCAGTATCTCCACATCCACCGACAAAAGTGTCAACAAAATTATTAGTGATGCTTATATCCTCTGAGCAATTATCAGTAGCAGTTACGCTTTCCAACCAAAGAGCAATAATGGCATCATTGTTTGGAGCTCCGCATTCTAATTCTAAATCGGCAGGACAATCGATAACTGGATCTGTGGTGTCAACAATACTGATGGTAGCCTGACATGAAGCTGTATTTCCACATTCATCAGTTGCAATAAAGGTCACAATCTGATCGCCTTTTGCTTCAACCATCATCATTGGCATCTTGGCAAGGGTAAAGTAAAAATCTTGTGGCTCTGAAGGAATAGATTGTTTTCCTGAAGTACTCAAATCATTATAACTAGAAGATGGAAATCCACCTATCAAACTGAATGAACCAGGATCAAAATCATTGCTAATATCTACCAGATCATCTGCATCAGAAGATGCGGTTCCTAGCCAATCTTCAATCTCATCTAAAGGAAGTTCTTCATCACAACTAAAGGTAAGGTCACCTGGACAAGTAATTGAAGGAGCTTCATTATTAAGAAAGACTCTAATATCACATCCATCTGAATTACCATATTCATCTGAGATTGCTACAGTGACAATGACAATAGTATTTTGATCTGAGCAGTCATATTCGTCACATCCATCACATTTAGATTCAATCGGATTTGGGCAGTCGTAATCAACTGTAAATCCAAGATCATCAATATCTATTGTTGCAGTATCGCCATCAAAGTCAATGGTTACATTAGTGGGACAAACAAGCTCAGGTATATTTTCTAAACCTACTTCTACTGCTAAGATCTGCTCGCAATCATCTCCATCTATTATGGTTACCATATATGTTCCTGCCGTCAAATTATCAACATCTTCTGTAGTCTCTCCATTGGACCAGACGTAGGTAAATGGAGCTGTTCCAAATGGGGTTACATCAATCGAACCATCTTCAGCATCTGGACATGATTCATTTGTTGCCATCGCTTCATTTTGATCCGGACAGCATGCAGGTTGAGAGTCACCACAAGAAATTCTAATTGGATCCGTAAAGTTTCCAAAAGAGTTAAAAATTGGTGCTGCAGAAGTCCCACTTACCCATTTCATATCATTTATTCCAGAAACAATTTCAGGATAAAAATCAAAAGTATTATCACAACCTACATTACCTATAATTGCTCCATCTGTGCAACAATTGGCCCAACGCCAAAAAGCTGTCACCGTTGGAAACAATCCTGTAATTTCACCTGGATCATCAGATAACTCTAAGGTTGCGTCTTCAGGTAAACAATAAAAATCAATACCACCTTGTCCCCCATTTCCGCCTCCTGCAAAATCAATCAAGACAAATAAGCTAATTTCTCCTGTGAGTGTATTTTCATATAAGAATAATACCATAGCATCATTCATTTCAAAACCAGTATTTGAAGAGGCTCCATTCGGAACTCCATATGAGTAATAAGCTACATCATCCTCAGCACTTTGAATTGGATTAATATCAAAACTAACTCCATTCTGAGATGCCGTACAGTTACAATCCATTCTTGAACTTGATTCATTTGAAACTGGCTCTATGGGTCTTCCTGTTTCAATAGCACTAGATACTAATTCACTTTTCTCTACTCTAGGTAAATAATATGCCATCTCACAATTAGCGGGTGTGATTTCCTCTGTAAAAAGATCACTGTATTCAAATTCAATACTTTCGCAAGAATCTGATAATAGAATAAATTGCGATTTTCGATTAGCACCTAATTCTGGAATCTTTATCCAAACATATTGATATTCATCATCAATACTTTCAACCCATGATGGTACAATTCTATCATGGGCATCAATTACTAAAAATGAGTTTTCCAAATCAATGGTTCGACTCACCTTTATTTTATGTCTAAAATCATATAGATCATGACCTGAAATTTCTTCAATTATAAAAGTATCTTGACGTTGGCATTCTTCACTATAAATAACTCCATTTGAACTTGCTAGATCAAGCAACCCTTCTGACACTATATTGGATAAACTGTAATTTCC
>CALHKJ010000095.1 GCA_938033975.1 uncultured Saprospiraceae bacterium
CCAATCTCGCGAAAGCAAGCCACTGGTTAATCCTGACAAAATAGCTGGAGCTACCGATGTCATAGTCATACCAGTCCTGAAAATATTTGTAATATTGGGCCTTCCTAGATCATTGAAACGATAAATTCCCCATTCATTTTCCATTGCAAGACGGGTGAGTTCTTTGTCAGGATTCACTGCTTTAGGATTGCCCACAATTTCTAACAATGGCAAGTCTTCATAACTATCTGTATAGAAATAACTTCCAGATAGATTTATCCCATGTTTTTCTGCAAATTCCTTCCCTAAGATCGCTTTTCCATCACCCCAACAAGCAGGTTCTGAAATGGCTCCTGTAAACTTGCCATTCTTGACTTCCATACGTGTACACATCACATGCTTGATTCCTAAATCTCTGGCTGCTGGTTCTACTTGATATGGTGTGGCGGCAGAGACAATTGCCACGGTGTGACCTTTCGCCATATGGGCTTCTACCAATGCCCTAGATTGAGGGTATATGGCTTTCGAAAGATGTTTAAGATATACCTCCTCACCCAACTCGATGAGATTTTTTTCTTGTAACCCTTTTACCCCTTTGGCACTGAGGGCTGCCAATCCGGCAAAGTTTTTATTCCCAAGTGCATAGACCAAACCACCATTAAATTGTGCTGCTATTTCTTTGGGAGTCATCTTCCCACTTTTGATTCTTTCTTGGATAAATAATTTAGCAGAGAAGCCAGATATAAGTGTTCGATCCAGGTCAAAATATGCAGCAATGTGAGGTCCGTCTTCTCCATCCAGAATGGTTTTGGATACATCTCCAACCACCGATCCTGGAATGATATATTGTGTAGAACTGTCAACATCTGCGACTGTGTCAGTCACAGAATAGAATTCCATAAGTTGCTCCATTCGATTGGTGTGATCGTTGAGCTCATTCAACCACATATCAATGGCTTCAACTTTTCTATCTTTTCCAGATGGAATAAGATCTCTGTTTTTAGCCAACCTAATGCCATTTTTGATAAATGGTTTTGACACAGATTCTAATCGATGAATCTTTCCTTTCCAGTGAAGCTCTTCACCATAAAATAAACAAGTCCTAAGTAATTGCTCATCAGTATATTCTCGATCCTTCTGGAGACTTTTCAGGCTATAGGCAACAATTTTATATGCCTCTATTAAAGTCTTCAACATTACTTGTGATATGAATATTTTTTGCCCAGCAATCAACTGATCAATATCATTGGGCCTTGATTCAATAATCTCTCGCCATTCAGGATGTATCGAGCTCAGTTGCTCTTCAATCTGATCAGTAAAATCAGCCTTGTTGGCATAGAAGAATTCTAATTTGAATAAATCTCGAATCCCCATAATTTCTTCCCAAAAAGAATATAAAGGATCTTTCGGTTTATCCTGAATTAACTTCATCAAAGCCAATTCAATAAACGCACGCTGATATAAATGATGCGTAGCCATGTTGGCATAATAGTTTGCCCTTAAGAAATTTTCTGGAACAATTGAATATTTTGCTGTTACACCATCTCCAACCAACTGTATGATTCGGGCTTTAACCATTAGATTTAGTGCCCGCTGAATGTTTTCTCCTAGATTCTTACCTCGATCAACCAATGCATCCGGATGATGAGATTCAATAATTTGCATCAATTCCAGCACAATGGATTCTGTACTTCGTTTGGTGAGCGCATACTTGCTTAGTAAAGCAGTGCAGATCAAACTAACCGTAGTCACTGGTGTAACATGATTGATGCCATATGCTAGCTCAAAAGCAAATTTTGAAATAGACGGCACATCGTTAGATTCTTCATCAGGAACCGCAGCTTTCTCTATTTCATTGTAATTCACAGGTTTTCCAACTCTCAGCGAGATCTGTCCATGATCCTCTCCCATCTTTCTTATGTAATTCAAAAACCAACTGAGGCTTTCGCTCTTTTTTACTTTTCCTCTTCCCTCCTTAGTCATATCTTCTACATCAGGAATCAGATCGTATACAATAGAAATAGGAACGTATTTCACTTTTGAATTAGAATGAATTTCTGCTTCCTGAATATATTTTAGGATACCCATTTTGGGCCAAATCAATTTTCCTGTACGACTGCGCGAACCTTCGAGAGCCCACATAAAATGTTCTTTTCTTTGAACCAAATGCGAAATAAAGTGCCTGAGTGTTGCTTTATAAATTTCGTCATCTCTGAAAGATCTACGAATGAAAATGGCTCCCGCTCTTTTACCCAATTGCCCTAACCCGGCAAAAGCCATATTTGAACCGGCGAAAATGTAAGGAATTTTCAAGCCATGCCTGGCAAGTGCAATTCCAAGAACAAACATGTCAATGTATGTTTTATGTGTCATGACGAATGCCACAGAGTGACTCCGCATCAACTTTACCAAATCTTTCAACTCAGAAATATTGACATCAACCGTTTTATCATAAGCACGACCTACAATAAACTCCGCCATCTGAACACCAAATGTCTGAAGAATCGGATGTTGGAAGGTGAACATCTCTTTTAAGGCATCAGATGCAATTAGGTTGACTTCTGACAAAGAAATATCTTGTTTCTCGGCAAGGTTTATTAAAGTCTTCTGAAAACCAGCATCAGATATGATCGCTTCAAATTGTTCGTTCATTGTTATACAATATAGGAAAACAGAATGAATGAAAAAGAAAATGAGAAATAAGGTTGTCAGTAATTTTTTATCAAGCAGACTGTCTGCATTTAAAATTCTCTGTAAAAATTATAAAACCCATGAACAATTAAAATCTCACATACCTCTACGACTCATTTCATTAACTACAAATGCCAATTCTCTGCTCATATCTCCTGTAACAGAACTATTTTCCTTGGCTCTACGAATAAGATAAGGAATGACTTCTTTTACAGGGCCATATGGTAGATACTTAGCAACATTAAAACCGGCTTTGGCCAGATTGAATGTGATATTGTCACTCATGCCATACAGTTGACAAAAATTGAGATTGGGATGCTTTTTATCAATTCCATTCTGTTCTATAAGTTTGGCCTGAAAGAGATTACTGTTTGCATTGTGGGAAGCACAACAAGATGCTATTGTAAGGTAATGATCGACACAGTATTTTACAGCTGCATCAAAATCAGCATCTGAATCTTCTTTGGAATCATGGATTGGATTAGGATAATCAAGTTCTTTTGCTCGCTCAGCTTCTTTATCCATGTAAGCACCTCTTACAAGTTTTGCTCCTAAAAGATATCCTTTGGATTGTGCTTTTTCATGGCTTTTTTTCAAAAAGTCTAGCTTATCTCTTCTATAAAGTTGAAAGGTATTCCAAACTGTAATTTTGTCTTTGTTGTAAAGACTCATCATCTCATCAACCAACATATCCATTGCCTCTTGAATCCAACTTTCCTCGGCATCTATAAAAATAGAGACATTTTGATTGTAAGCTTCTTCACATATTGCATTCAATCTTTGAGCAAGCTTGTCCAGTTCTGCTTGTTCTGCAGTATCCAATAATGCATCAACATTTAGCTTCTCCAGAATTTCATTCCTGACCAATCCAGTGATTTTAGTACTGACCGCAGGTACAGATTTATTCAGACCAGCAAATCGTATGGCATTAATCGTTTCATCTCTAACATAATCAAGATCAGCCTCTTCTGATTTAGACTCAGCCCCATAATCCAGAATAGTCATGGATTTGTTCTTGTAAAGATGATCAATCGTCTTTTGACAATCTTGTAAATTGACGCCACCTACAAACTGTCGGAAAATAGTTTTTTTAATGATGCTTTCCGCAAATGGCAAATTTAATTTTATAGCACTTAATCCAATAGACGATCCTAATCCTACTAAACCTGGGCTATTCATTAAGCGAAACAATCTGGCAGCCTCTTTCAACTCCTTGTTAGACTTATGTGCGTAGGCTATCTTTGTATCCTGCAAATCTAAAGTATAAAACGCCTCTTTTCTTTTCATTAATTCTAAATTTTTCTGCAAAAGCTTTGTAGATTCAAGATGTATGTTGGGTTATCTATTTAGAAAATTGAAGGAAAGTCATGTTAAATTAACCATTCTTTTATTTGGGCATAGACCTTAGAATTACTTAATAAATCCATATGTGAATTTTCATAAGCAATCCAAGTATTTTTCTTTTTAAAGTTTAAGTGTTTGGCAGGATTTTTATGTATTCCTAAAGCGCTTTTTACACTTACTAAGCGGTCACCTAAATATTTAGAAGAAGCGTCCTCCTTTTTACCATAGTTGCCTGCAATCGAGAAACATTCTATATTTTCAGGCAAAGGAACATTTTGTCTTTGGTCTCCTTGTAGTTGGAATCGGTCAATTCCTTGCCAATCCTGGTCAACAAGATTGCCATATCTTAAATCAGTTACTCCTGCACTTCTGATTTTACCCAATCGAGCAAAAGGTTTTGTGTAAGGGATATGTTCAAGAATGATATTCAAGTAATTACCCATCCTTTCCAATCGTGCACCATGATGAGGCGTACCTAAAAAGACAATCTTTTTGAGATGTTTTGGCCATGTTTTTTGTAGTTGTTCTCCATAATAGATTGCACTTCTAGAAACCAAGCCACCCATGCTGTGAGCAACAATGATCAGTTCTTCAATAGGTGAAGGCCAGTTCAGCACCAGCTCCTCCAATAATTCACTAAATATTTGCCCATTGGTAGAAATATGTAGACCGCTGTTATAATATAAATAAATAGGGGACATCTCTAAATCTTTTGCCAAGGCCATTCCATGATTGTGATCTTTTTGAGACCATTGAATATCATTCATGCAAGAACCATGTACCATCAATAAAATTTTCCCATTGATCACCGGAAAATTCTTTTCTAGACTTTTTCTTTTAAGCAACAATGTCTTAGATCGATGTCTAAATTGCATGGGAATTGCTAGAGGATTGTCTTTATTTTTTAAGTAATCTCCTATCACCCCATTTAAAACTGAAAGCAGCATTTCTCTTTTTTCAGCAGTCTTTATTTTTCCTAGTAAAGGAGCCAATTTTCCTAATGCTTTATCGGCTCCACTACCGATAAATTGGGTTCCTAATTTGATGTTTTTGTATGTAGTACCAGCAATCTTGGAAACCAAGTGTTGAACAGGTGTCGATGGCAAAAAAGGAGGATAGATTATCCTATTGTGCATGGCTTCGACCAATTCAATTATTCCTACCGTTGCTTCTGTAATTAAACGACCAAGACCTTGTAATTCAGAGTCTTTTGTTTTGTTAGGCATTTATCAATATTATATAAAATAAATTCTTGAAATTTAGAATGCTAATTCACAAGGTAAACATAGTGCTATTTTATTTTCTTTCTCACTTTGGCGATAGTTATTCAAGCCCCTTTTCAATAGCAATCAGCTTAAATGGAAAGTAATAATCGGTGATTTACCATTCACATGAAAATTCCTTTATACGCAAGTACTTAATTATAGAATTGGCAAATTCAAAAGCTTCCCATCATAAAATATACTTCCTTGTCAGATCTTGATTCAGGGCGGATCTGGGATGTTTATTTACAGCAAAACGTAAAAAGCACTCTAGTGTACGTAGATACATTTTTCTTGTAGCAATAGGGAAGTTCTTTAAAATCAGATGGTCTTCATATGCCTGCATCTAAGAATGAATGGAAAGTTCCATAAGATAGAATTTGGTGACGAATGTTTTTACACCTAAGCTAAGGTTGCTTCATTCAGAAGACCAGAAAAAAACGATGATTCTTAAGTAGAAAATGGGAAGGGATTGTTCAACGGTTTAGGCTATGAGTAGTTGCGTGGGTTAGAACTTAACTTTGCAATTACACACCAAACTGAAAATCCGCGAGGATTTTCAGAAGTAGGCGAGAACAAGCAATTACTTATAGCCATTGTTGTGCTTTCGTTATTTCTTTTTATTATCAAAATTCACTAGGTATTTTTTGATTTCAAAAGTCAGTTGTTTATTTACCTCTAAAAGTTCATTCACCTTAACAACTATACTAGGATTTGCTATTTCGGTACGCCGTAAAAGTCCTTCAAGAGATTTCTTTCCATTGTCTTTATTTAATATCAATTTCGGGATATCACCATTAAATGTTGATATATCCAAATCCTCAACCATACTGTTATAAAGTGCTCGATTATCATTAAAAAATCCTCCTCGCCATAAATCAAGTTCTATTTCTTCACTGAATGTATTTAGTCGAGCTTCCTCGAATGTCATTAATTGAATTAAATTCATGTATTGTTGCTCCAAGTCATTAATGGAAGCTTCTTTCTTGCTCAAATAATATTTCGTTATTGAACTCTCATTTCGTTCAACGGTAGTAGTAAATCTATGTTCAACAAAAATAAATTTTGTAGTATTTATAATTTCAAAGATGTTTTCAATATCAAGTCCCTTATCCAGAATTAGTTTACTTTTTTTGGATGCATCTAATCTAAATTGTGCTAATTTTTCTAGAAACTTTTTGTCTTCTTTCAGATTAACTAGTTTTTGTTCAAAATAAACGTTTATTTCTTCTTGAAGTTTATTAGCCTCATTCCAATTATTTATCTGTAGAGCAATCAAAATTCCAATTACTACAAGAATTATTTCTCCAATTGCATAAATCAGATACTTACTGAATTTATTCTCCGAGAGTAATTT
>CALHKJ010000096.1 GCA_938033975.1 uncultured Saprospiraceae bacterium
GGTAGCTGAGTTGTTGGATCTGGAAAACGAAAGCATAACAGAAAATACGAGAGCCTATTTAGAACTAAAGGACCTTGATGAACAAGAAAAAAATATCTTAGTTGGTCTGACCATATATGATGCATTAATCAGAGAATAAAAACTTTATAGAATGAAACAATTATTACTTACACTATCCTTATTTGCCTTGAGCATAAATCTAAGTTATGCTCAATTTGATCAAGAACCTGATTATACTGATCCAGACGTAAAGCAAGAATCTACCATAGAAGAATCAGTAGATAGAGCAATTTTAAAAATTGAGAAGATTGTTGAGTCAATCAATTTGGAAGAAATTTTTGAAGAAGACCTACCAAGAATTATTGATGATGTGAAACCATCAAAAGAGAGAATGGAAGAGATAGAAGAAGATTTGAAAGATGGGGTGGAAAGACTGAAAGACTTTGACTCATCAAAACTTGATAGATTGGTTGAAGATATTGAAGAGGGCATAGAAGAAGTAGTTGATGAAATAGAAGAAACCTTGTGTAAAAGGCAGCCACAGAAAATATAGGAAACAAACAAATGCTTAAAAAGAAAGACCGGCTATACATAGCAGGTCTTTTTTTATTTATATAAGCTCTTGTAAATCAATATTTTGCATCCGAAAACCGCTAGATATTTTAGTGTTAATATCGCCTACACGGGTTCTATTTCCAGTACTTTTCACAAACAACTGTATATCAGTTAATTATGAATTAAAGTAATTGTGATTTAAAAATTTTTAATAAAAAAATCATATTACATATTAGTTAATTTAATTATATGATTATATTTGTCGTGAGTAAGAATTAATACACCTTACTGTATACTACTAATTTATTAAGTAACATTAAAACTATTAACACAAGAACTACTATACATATTACTAATACCTTTTAGTACCTCGAATACCTCTTATACCTACAATTACTACCTTTTAATTACTTATAGACGTTTCCCAAAACGCAGTACCTAAGCCCGATTGCCCCTTAAATACCTAGGCAAATTTCATTGCCAAAATTATGTACAGTGCTTCCCAGCAACCGATTGTACAAAGATTTATCATAGTATAATTTTATACTAGGTGATTCAATGTTGTTCCCTCAACCGATTGAACCCACCTGATACAGTATTGATTTAGAATCAACACAACCCTCATGTATTGTCAAATGCATTATTGAGTGCTATAAGATGCTTTGTCTTATTCGCTCTTGTAAATCACATTTGATAAGTCATGCACAGGATTGTGTATTGGTTTATGTATTCAAATGAAAATTTACAAAATGAGGGAATTATCAATCTCCAAAGTATTGCACAACTTTTTTCTAAAGTTAAGTTTAGTTACATTTCTGTTAGTTGGTCTCCAATTTTCAGCGATGTCCCAATGTCCAGACATTGACATTATTGATTTACGTGATGTTGCCGGATATGCGCAGTTAGATGACCTGACTGCATGTGGTGAAGCAGACACCTTATCATTTATTGTCTTCACTGGTGATCCTGGTGAAATCAAAGGATTTGAGTTAGGAATAAGTTTACCCGATGGCATTGAATATGCCGGATGGGAGTTTACAGATTTTGCAGGAACATCTGTAAGTAATTCGAATCCTGATCCATCTTGTCCAGAATTTATTGTTGATGGTTTTGATGCAGATAGTATCATTGTTGTCAATGTTGGTTTGAGGGCAGATTGTGATGTGGATAAAACAGAATTATTGTTTATTGATTTTGAATATGATTTCACCTTTATAGCTGAAGACAATTCTTTACATGATTGTTCGGGCAACTTTACTCCGCCTATTGAATATAATTCTTCAGTAAATATACCAGTGGTCAACTTGCTTTCTCCCTTGGATCCTTCGGAGTTGACTATTTCGAGTATTGGAGATCGATACTGCCAAACAATAGATATATCTCAGGATGGTTTATCTGCATATTTAGATAGTTTCAGAATTGAGATTTTAGGCTTAGACCTTAGTGGTGGCTTAAGTCTAATTTCTGTGATTGCAAATCCAATGGCAGGTGATTATCCAGTTACAACAAGCTATGATGCGGCAAGCATGACTACTTCAATGTTGATTGAAGATTATATGTTTGTTGGTAATCAATTGCCAAGTCCAAATGATAATAGATTCAACACCAATGAAATCATTAGTGTTGAATTTTGCTATATGTTAGATGAATGTCCAGACAGCGCAGATTTGTCTTTTGTGTACAATGCGAGCTTTGGATGCGATGATGAAGTCTGTCAACTTTCTTCTCAGACGACTTTTATTAGAGTAAGACCTACTGGTTCCCTCATGCCAACAGCGACAACAGCTCTAATTAGCCCACCTGCAGTATGCGGTGATGCGGGAGAAATTCAATTGGTGGTAACAAACCCAAATGTAAATACAGATCAAAATAAATATACAGACCTAAGTGTAGGTTTTGAAACTTGTGAAAAAGGGAACCTCGATATTATGGAGGTTATAGTGAATGGAATCAGTCTTCCTGTTTCGACATTTTCATGGGTAGGTGATGATTTAAATATAGATTTTTCAGCTCTTCCGCCAGGACTAGAACTGGATGCATCAGGAACAGGTTTAGAAGACTTAGATGATGATGGTATTTTTGATGATTTAGCAGGAATGGAGTCGGTAGAGATATCAGTTTTTCTAGGAGTAGCTTGTGGTGCAAATTTACCTGATCCAGGATCAGCAGTTTGTCCTGCAAATGATTGTCCATTTACTCAATTCTATGTAGAGGCTAAAACAAACTGTGGTAACTCATTTAGAAACTTTCCTCCGGGAGTTAGCGATATTGCTATTACGGCAGGTGGAAGTTCTGAAAACCCTGGTGAATATGGAATTCCTATTGCAAATCCAACATTAGAAGGATATGATTTTGGAAAGTTTGGTAATGTAGGTCCGAGCACTCAAGAGGTACAATTTTGCTATGACTTTACAACTGAGAATTTTACACCTTGTGGTGACAGTGATATTTTCTTACAAATTACTTTTGCTGGTACGGAAGGATATATTTATGACATAGATATATTAAACGCAGAAATTTCAGTTGATGGTGGCGCATATGTAGCAGCGAATATGGCTACAGATACTACTTGGAATGCAATTGATGAATCAACAAGACAATTTATCTTGGACCTTGGTGATCCAGGCGAGGATATTTGTTACAGATATACAATGGAAATGGATTCCACTTGGTGTCCACCGCCTTCATATTGGTTTGGAACACAGCAAGTAATTGAAAGATGTAATGACGCTGGGTGTGGAACTGATGGATGTGATTTGGTAAGAGCTTGTAGAACGGCAACATTTTATGGGGATGCAGATGACAGTGATTGTCCATGTGTTCTTGAAGGAGATTTAAGAGAATTATATAGAAAAAACTACGGTTATACTGATGCAAGCAAGACTGTCAAGTTAGAGAGAGATGATGTTCCGTTTGCTGATCAAACAAGATTTCTACCATGTGATACCATGGTAGTAGATTACTATTGGATTATAACGGATCAAAATGCAATTGATAATGTTGAATTGAATAGGATTGCTTTAGAGCATTGGTACAGAGGACCTGGAACTGCTCAAGCTACTATTTTCCAAGCTAGTTTGATGCCTAATCAAAACTCAAATGAGTTGTTGGAATTATCTGTTCAGAAAGTTGGACAAGATTATGGTAGTCGACAAATTGTAGATTTATCAACATTGGCTTCTTGTATAGGTAATGGATTTCAAAATGGATTTGAAGAATATCCAAGTGGATGGTCTGATGTCTTTGATAATTCATGTTCAAATTCTAGTTCGGATGCTTTTGATGGAACTTTTACGAGATTTATTTTGAGCAACTATGGAGATGTTAATGATTGTTTGGGTACAGATGCTGAAGGGGGTAATTGTCTCGATGATTTTCTTGCACTTACAAATTATGAAGCTGGTGATACAATCAGGATTAAGTATCAACAGGAAATGATGAAAAATCCACTAAGACAAGCCTATGAGTCTGCTGGTTTAGATCCAGGTCCGATATCAGAAGATCATACACTTGTAGCGAGTGGCTATATTGATTTTATGGATGAAAATGGTGGTGGAGTTTGTAACGGCAGATTAGGAAATGATTGTGGTGTGAATCCAGTTTTCAAAGGTGCTTGTCCTGGAACAATTTCATCTGTGTCTCAAGTTACTTTGGATGATTGTGGTGGATCTGTAGAACATACATATTATATGGAACCTACCATTCCAGGGGACTGGTTTACTCAAGAATACAGGCCTGTATTCGACTTAACAGCTATTGAAGATCCATTATTTACACCAATGGCATTTTGTGGAAATGCGAATGTTGTAAACTATGTGGGTGGAGTAGAAATGCTTACTCCAATTGTACCAGATTCTGTTGAAAATATGTCTTGCATCCCAGTAGTTGGATTTGATGATGATGTTTGCAGTATTGATTCCGGTGGTTCAGGTTCATTATTTTGGGGTCCAAAAGCAGCAGGTGCTATGCCTTTGGGTTTAGGAAATATTGATAGGGATTCACTTAAAATAAGATATGAATTCTGTCTTTTGTGTCCAACTGAAATCAATGTGCTGGATTACATTAGTGTTTATGATTATGCTGATATATGCACTCCAAATATGGATAATCTATGTCACTATAATTGTAATGCTACAACTACTACAGTTTGTGATGTTTTACCTTCAGGAACAAGATGGATCGACAATATAGTTGATAGTATTGGAGTGTATTTGGATAATGAAGGTCCGAATGTAATCATAGAAGATAATAGGGTTCCAACGCAAAATGTGACCGCTGAATTAGGTCTTGGGGCAGGAAGTTTAATTCCATCTGGAACTCCATCAGTAACAGAAGAAATTCAAGCAATTGATATATGTAACCCTGATGGAACACAAACTGCAATGGGTGTTGCAGCTTCCGTCACAATACCATCAAGTGTTGCATTAGTTAATGTATACTCTGATGCAGGAGGTACAACTCCATTGGTAACTTCAGTGGTGTCAAGTACATTAACAGAAACGACTTATCTAATCACGCTTCCATCTGACATGCTTGATCCAGGTAATACCTGTGTGACTATATATGTTGGGACTACTTTATTATTCTGTCCTGATCCTGGAGCATTGCCTCCTAGAATATGCATAAATGCTCTTAGTGGTTGTTCGCCTGTTGAGTTGAGAGCAGCCATGGGTGGTTCAGCTGGTTGTGGAAATACAGAGATATGTTATGCATATGTATCAGGTGAAGTTGGGCTTCAAACTGAATGGTTTGATTTCCCTGAAGATCCTCAGCTTTGTGAAGAAATGACCTTCCATGTTTTGGTGAAAAATGTAAAAGAATTAGTGTTGTTAGATTTACAACCTGAATTCATTCTTCCACCAGGATTGACTATTGTTCCAGGATCTTGGGAAGTTGCTTATCCAGGTGGTCCTACTACATTTGGACCTTGGACACCAATTGGAATGGATCCAGATGTAGTAACTGGTAACTCATTTTCATATTCAGATGATGCAATCTGGAGTAGTGCTATTGATGCCGATGGATTAGAAGGTGTAAGTGCTGCAAATGCAGTAGAAGATAATAATAAAGTTTCCTTCAGGTTTAGAGCAGTGACAAACTGTGATGAATTTTTATCAGGATCAAAACTTCAAACTGAGACTGAGGCTGCAGACCCTTGTGCTGCAGGTGGGACTAGTTCAGGTATTGTCGATAGTCCACCATTGATTATTAATGGCGCAGATCCAGCTGATAACGCTCAGCTTTTGATCATTGCAGATCCTGAAGAATTGAATTGTATGGCAACAGTAAACACTTTTGGTGTTACTGCCATTAATGTAAGTGATTTTCCAACAGCGGATAGTGTGCAGACTTGTATTACTATTCCTATGGAATTACAATATGTACCTAACTCGATGAATGTTTCATCACCAGCGGGGTATATAATCGAAGAAGAAATTATTACTCCAATAGGAACAAGCACAGAGATTTGTTTTGTGTCTCCAAGGATAGGGCAGTCTCAATCGATGAAGATTCTATTTGACGCCATGGTCGATGATATGGCAGAGTGTGGAGATATAAATATGCAAGTTGATGTTAAAAGTGTTGTTGAGTCAGTGACCTGTGTTCCAGGCCCACCAGATGCGTGTGATGTTTTTGTTCAAAATAGTTTGAATCCGAGTATAAATATTGAAATTAAACCTCCATTTATAGCAGATGATTTGATGGTCTTCTCAGACTGTTCTACAGATCCTTCTGTAATGGACTTATATTATGAATGGACAATTAATCACAATGGACCAAATGCTTCCAACCAAGCATACACAGTAAATTTCTACCAAGATGTCAATGGTGATAAAATGGTCAATAGTGCTATTGATAATATTTTAGGATCAGAGAGTGGTACTTTCTCAGTTGTTGATGGAGGATCAATCATGATATCTGGAAATATTTTAGTCGATGCTGATAGATCATGTCCAGTATTATTTGAAGTAGTTTATGAAACAACTTGTGTTTGTGATAGGGAGGAGGCATGCTTTGATGAGATACCTACTCGAGCATTAAGAGACTATACTGAGCCTATTGCTATGTGCCCAGGAGATTGTCTAGAAATTGAAGTATGTGGTTTTGTAGATGTGACTGCTGACTCGATAAAGGGAGCAACGGGTGTTGAATACCTGGCCGGTCTAGATTGGGATAAAGCGAATTGCTATACTTTACCACATGATTCTCTTCCAGATGGTTCAGTTATTAGAGGACCAGTAGCTGCTTTTGTAAATTATGATTTCTTAAATGATGGAGTCCCTAGTGATGCATCAGGTGTAGGTGGTTTAATATTCGCTGAACAAGCAGGAAATCTATGTGGTAGTGCAGCAGGAGATGCACTTATTACAGCATCTTACGATTGTCCAGTAGCAGTAGATAGTGTCTTTGTCGGATCAGGTAGAGTTTCTGGTTGGCCAGCAACTCTTAACCTAACAGTGTATGCTGCAACAAACTTAAAATTAGAATACTCACTAGATGGTACGACTTGGGTGTTAGCAATGAATGGTTTTAGCGTTCCTAACACAGTAGATGTAGAAGGGTTTGCTCTACCAATGCAAATTGTAGCACCATTTTGGAGACTTTCAAGTAATTCAGTAAATGCCAATTGGGGTACTTCAGAATTTAGATTAAAAGGAGAAGGTATACCATTTGAAGGTCAGGCTCCGGTAACACACGAAGATAATTTAGTAACAATATGTATTCCTGAAGATCAAGGAATCGATGCACCATGGCCAGTTACCTTTAATACAGGTACAGGTCAATGTACCGTTGAAGAAACTATTGAAATTTGGAATATTGGTGATTTAGAAATTGAAGCTGGAGAAGACCAAATTTACTGTGAAGGTGCAGCTTGTATAGATTTAGAAGGAGAATTACCTCAAGATGTAGATGATACAGCAGTGACTGTATCTTGGACCCCAACAACTGGCTTGGATGATCCTACTTCACTTGAGACTAAAGCTTGCATTACAGAAGATATTACATACACCCTTGAGGTTACCTTCCCAGGTGGATGTGTGAAAACTGATGAAATTTTCATTGATTTTAGAGAGTTACCACCAGTGCCAACTCCAACAGATGTTGTTGTTTGCTCTAATCCAGAGCCTGATGTAATTACAACAGCTCCTGGATATGCAAATTATGAATGGTTTGAAGAAATTGGTGGCAATCAAATTCCATCATCTGCAGGACCTGATAATTTCTTGTCAACTACCAATGCTGGTACTTACATTGCGAAAGCATATGATGGTATCAATCCTTGTCCAGTTGCGGTAGAAATTTTTGATGTGCAGTATGTTGCATGTGTGGATTTAGAATTGACAAAGAATATTGTAAATGTGCCTGATCCTGTAGTATTGGGAAGCCAGATTACTTATGAAATTGAAGTTTGTAATATCTATGATCCTACCTTGGGTCTAGAATTCCCAGCTTCTTTTGTGCAAATTTCTGATCAATTACCAGGTGCAGTAAGTTATGTTACTCACACACAAACAAATGGTAATTATAGTCCGAATAATAATCAATGGGATATTACTTCAATCAACCCAGGTGCTTGTGATACTTTATGGATAGATGTAACCTTGGATGAACCTGGTACGATAGAGAATACAGCTCAGATTTCTGAGTCGTTACATATGGATATTGATAGTGAAGAAAATAATGATGATGGAGATCAGTCAGAGGATGATGAAGATAGTGCAGTTATAGAATTAGCATGTGAGACTATAGCTGGAGAAATATTCTACGATAATAATGAAGATGGTTGCCAAGATGATGATGAAAGTCTTGTCATGGAATCAATCAATGTAAGCTTATACGAATGTGGTTCCGTACCAGGAACTGATGCGCCAGCTGCAGTAACAACTGTGATGGATGGTGACTATGAATTTGGTCCTGAAAGTACTGATCCAAGTGCAAATATCTGCTTGTTACCAAATGTTGAATACTTTGTTGTATTCGATATTCCTAACAGTGCAGGCGAAGCTCTAGAAGATTATACATTCTCAAGTGGAATGGCAGATGCGACATGTACTGCGGCAGGAGAATCAAATGATGTTGATCCTGCGGATGGTTCTACTGATTGTGTAAATCCAACAGACGATGATGCCGGTGACGGAGATGCAGATAATAATCTAGATGCAGGAATTACTCCTCCTTGTTATGAAATGGCAGGAGAGATATTCTACGATAACAACGATGATGGTTGCCAAGATCCTGATGAAGGATTGGTAATGGAAGATATTGAAGTTTCATTATATGAGTGTGGTGATGTACCAGGTGTAGATCAACCACAAGCTTCAACTATAGTTTCTGATGGACAGTATGAATTTGGTCCAGACAGTGATGATCCAGGAGCAGATTTCTGTTTAGAAAATCATACTGAATATTTTGTTGTATTTGATATACCAAATGCATCAGGAGAGGCATTGGAGGATTTTGAATTCTCAAATGGTGAAGCAACAGGTGCTTGTGCAGTTGCAGGTGAATCAGATAATGTTGATCCAGCAACAGGTGCATCAGGATGTTATGATCCAGATAATGATGATGGCAACGATGGTGATGATGATCAAAATGTAGAT
>CALHKJ010000097.1 GCA_938033975.1 uncultured Saprospiraceae bacterium
TTGAGTTCGGAGAGATAGATTTCCTTTATTTCTTCACTGTCCAAAAATATGCTTTCATGAAACTCTAAGTCATCATTCAAAGGATCTAATCTTTGAATGGTAGCTTCAGCTTTTTCTTGATTTACTTTTAGCACCATTTCACGCAATCGATCAGGCTCAATCTTGCGTTCCACAAATATTTCATTAACCACATCCAATGCTTCCTGAGTATAACTTTCAGGATGTTCAAGAATTTGGATTAACTCTAGATCAGTTTTTCTTATGTAGTTAAGGTAGAGTGACATTTGAGAAAGGTACAAAATATGAGATAAAGTCACCACCTTTAGCTTGAAAATCTAAATGTCATTTGATGAGATTTTATTGTTCAAAGGATTTCTTACATTGACGTGATCAAGCTTTGCTGGACATGACAATCATATAAATTATTTTGTTTATTCTTTTTTATTGTGCACTCTTCTTTTGTGCTACAATAAAATAACTTGATGCCCCTTGGTATATCTTTTCACTATCAATACTCTGAAAATTACCCTTTGCAATTAATCTATCTATATCAGAACTTTTAATCCTTCTGATAGGAACTGGGATAATTCCAATTTTACACATTATCTGAACTAATCGAATTTGTAAACCAATTAGAAAAGACATTTTATCTGCTAAGCAGGGAGTAGTAGATATAAACAATCCATCAGGTTTTAATAGTTCATTTATTCTTTGCAATGCATTTTCAGGATTAGGAATAGTATGTAGCATATTAAATGCCAGAATCCTATCAAAGGATTCTTTTTTTAGCTTTTCATCAAAAATATCTCCTTCAACAAATCTTACATTTTCGATATTTTTTTCGGCAGCCTTTTCTCTGGAAATTGCTATCATTCTCGAAGATATATCGATAGCATAAATCTCTTTAACATCATTGGCAATCTCACAAGCTGTGCTGCCTGTTCCACACCCGTAATCTAAAACAACATTAGAAATTTCAAGATGTTTTCTAGTATTCTCTCTTGTCTTGTGATGGATGTATTCAAAGCGCTCTTCCGTTTTATCGTAATTTTTCGAAGCTTGATCCCAAAATTTTTCCGTTTTACTCATTTTTCTTGATATCCTTTTTGGGGATGAAGCTTAATTATATTCTTGCTCTCCATTTCTCTAGCAAGATTTTCTCTCTGTGTATAAAGGAACTTTCATCTTCAAGTATATTCTTTCTTCTTTCAGGTGTTACAGCATCAGAATACCACCAATCATGTGTATCAGAAACCGTTTGAGAAAGTGGTCTAAATTTGAGATCTGCGGCAATAGCTTTGGTATTACTTGACATTGACATGCCTTTGTATTTTGGTAATTGTATCACCCATGGCTGAATTCCAATCACGTCGTTATCTTGAAGAAAGTCAAGATCGTCTACTTGCGTAAATTGTATAGGTGAGTTAAAATTTGCATGTATACCATGCACAAAGGCATTGGTAGTCATGGCAAATCCTGGACCTGAGCCATTGTATGTTCCAGCGGATTTATTTTCTAGTAATCTTATCATCCATTCCGCCAAGTCTCTCACATCGATATATTGTACTACCTCATTATGATTCCCTGGTATCATAACATCTCCTCCTTTCTCTAATCTCGCAAGCCAGTATGCAAAGCGATCAGTTCTATCTCCAGGTCCTACTATAAGAGTGGGTCTTACAATAATAGATCTTTCTGCCCCAAAAGCATCAATAGCAGCTAGCTCAGAACTTGCTTTCATTACCCCATACTCATAGGTTCTGATTTCATTGTCTGCTGCATCCTTCGGTATTTCTGTAAGCACTTCCCTATCCTCAGTAAAGTCTTCTCCAAAGTATGGATAGTAAACACTGATGGAAGAGGTATACATATAAAGTTCAACTTGATTTTTTAATAGATCGGCTGTATCTTTTGTCCACTTAGTCTTGCGACCAGAATTATCAATAACCACATCCCAGTTTCGATTTTTCAAAGCCTCTAGATTATCTTCTCTGTCTCCGATTAATTGTTCTACTTGTGAAAAGTATTGAGAATTTACTTTTGGAATGGTTTTACCCCTTGTAAATGTGCTTACCTCATGACCTCTATCCAATGCATAGGCAATTTGATGAGGTCCTAAAAAACTGGTGCCTCCAAGAATTAGGATTTTCAATTTTCTATTAGATTGATTGATAGTTGCAAGTTTGGTCAAAGGTGATTTCACAAAAGGCACTAAGCCTAATCCGATACTCGACCCGATAAATTCACGTCTGCTTCTTTTTTTCATACTTGGATTTCTATGATTGAAAGATTATTCTAAATAAAGAGAATAATGAATACTGGATAATATTATCTATCAAGCATTGAAAAAATCAGATGAAATAAATGCAAAGACTTTATTGAAATGAAAAATCGATTATTTAGAGGACCTTAATTCCTCATTGATCTTTTCCAAGCCAGCCAAATTACGTATCAAAACATCGCGAACATCCTCTGTTTTTATATGCCCTAATATTCCCCACGGACCATTGTACCCTTGGTCAATTAAATTTTTAATCATTGAAAGTTCATGATCACCCTCTCCTATTGTTAGGATCTCTGGGCCTTCCTTTTTCATTCCATTGAGATTAACATAAGAAAGGTAAGGAGTGATTTTTTTGGCTACAGATTCAAACTCATCTAAGTATTCGTGGGCATGATGAAAATTGTAGACCATACTTATTGAACTGTCATCCAATTGTTTTATTAGCTCAATCTGATTGTGAGGATTCCCAAACCAACCTCCGTGATTGTAGAGAGCCAAGTCGCAGCCTACTTCCGTCGAAAGGGTCTTGATATATCTAAGCATTTCTAAAGCAAGCTTTAGGGATTCCTCATGGTTGATGTTTTTAAAAAAATTATTACTAAAGCTCACCCAGACAGTTGGCTTAGTATCAAGCTCTTTGAGATTATTAAATATTAGCGTATTAGCTTCACCCAGCTGGCCGATGGTGTCTCGATCAGCATTCAACCAAAGAAAAATAGAATTGATGTCAATGTCATTCTCTTTTGCCAATTGAAATTCTTCTTTCATCGTAGAATAATCCCCTTTGCCTTTATTGAAACCGTAATTAGACAAGCCTAATTCTAGCAATAAATCAATAC
>CALHKJ010000098.1 GCA_938033975.1 uncultured Saprospiraceae bacterium
GTTCAAAGTTACAAAGGGTGGTGATTATCTACACATTGAAAATAGATTTTCACACTTAACCCATGAACGTCAAACACGACCAAGGCAAGAAATTATTTGGTTTACCGATCGCACTATTTATCGTCCAGGACAAGTGGTACATTATAAGGGAATCTTATTGGATGTGGATGAAAAAAATTATCCTACAATAAGTGAAACTCAAAATATAGATGTTGCATTTAAGGATGCTAATTATCAAGATATCGAGAGCCAAATGATAAGCACTGATGAGTATGGGAGTTTTTATGGAAGTTTTGTGATTCCCAACAGTGGACTCAATGGTAATTTTAGCCTTTCGGCAAATGGAGTCCATAATAGAAAAAACATAAAAGTTGAAGAATACAAGCGTCCAAGCTTCAAGCCAACATTTGAAAATTCAATTGCAGAATATAAATTGGGTGATACGGTAAAAGTCAATGCAATTGCAAAAACCTATGCAGGTATCAAAATGGATGGCGCTAGTTACAAGTATACAATATACCGTCAAAGTTACTGGCCTTGGTATAGAAGTTATTTCTACTGTGGGTTTTCTCCACTTCCTCAAGGATGGCGAAGTATAGTGAAAACAGATACAGGTACCGTTGGCAAAGATGCAATCATTCCGATCGAATTTCACGCACAAGAAGAAAGTAGTTATCTAATTGGTTTTGACAAGCCATCATATCATTTCACGATTGAGTTAGAACTTATTGATATAAATGGAGAAACGCAAAGTGCCTCAAAACAACTTTCTTTAAGTGAAAAGCCATACCAGATCATTGCAAATCACCAAAGTCATTTACCGGAAGGTGAAGATCTAATGATCGATATTCAGTTTAAGAATTTTGACAATCAACTTATCGATAAATCAGGAGAATTGGTTTTCTCTAAACTTGATTTGAATTTATCATATTTCAAAAGAAAGCATTGGCAGTATCCTGAATTTCAAAAATTAGATAGTGCAGAATACAAAAAATTATTTCCAGATGAACTTTTTAGCATACATGAACATCCATATCAGCAGAAAGCAGGTAAGGCTGTAAAACAAATTAATTTCAATACTTCTGAAGCGGCTCAAGTAAAAGTTGAAGGCCTAAAAGATGGCTTTTATATGGTACAGATAAAGCTTGATAATGAATTGACTGATTATCTATCGTATATACAAATATTCGATGGAGAGTTGCAAGGTATCGCTGAATTGAAAGTAGTTGGAATTGGCGGTGATTATGAAGTTGGTGAAACAGCTAAATTTCAATTTGTCAATAATTACAAAAATTCAAATGTACTTTATAGTCTTTATGAAAGAAATGAATTGCAGTTTCGAAAGTGGGTCTCATCAGGAAAAGATCAGTCAATTAAGATTAGTGAATCTGCTTATGGGGATTTAGTAATTAAAGGCGTCGGAGTGAGAGCTAATCGAGTTTATGAAATAACGCAAATTGTCAAAGTGCCTTGGAAGAATAAAGAACTTGAAATTGAATACCTTACTTTTAGAGATAAAATCTTACCAGGAGCACAGGAGGAATTTACACTTAAAGTAAAGCCAGCATCCAAGAATACTGCCCAACTAACACTTGGTATGTATGATGCTTCGCTTGATGCTTTTGCGAAAAATCAATGGCCGGGTTTTAACTATCCATCATATGCCTATGTTCATGAATCAACTGTGAATAGTTTTGGTATTAATGGATCTCAATTACTAAGTAAATATGACAATTCATATTATAGAAACAACCAACAATTATTTTTTCCAAATTTCAAGTACTCACCACAATCTTCTTATGCAGTAGTTCAATCTAGAGCATATGGTGGGAGAGCCAATATGAAAATTAAAGGATCAAGAAACAAGGAATATATGGTGGATGGTGTCGAAGTTGTTGAAGCAACTGCAATGAAAGATGAAAGTATAGGAGAGGATTCATATAACATGGCAAGCGATACTGCTAATCAACAAGCCGAATCAACAGATTCTCAGGCAGATAAAGCACCACCACTAAGAAAAAATTTAGAAGAGACCGTTTTCTTCTATCCGAATCTAACGACTGATTCGAATGGTGAGTTGAGCTATAGTTTCGAAATGAAGGAAGCCATAACGGAGTGGAAATTACTAAGTTTTGCTCATAACAAAGTGGGTCAATATGCATACGATGAAAGAAGCTTAGTTACTCAAAAAGATCTTTTGATACAGGCCAATATGCCTAGATTCCTTCGTGCTGGTGATCAAATAAATTTCACCTCAAAGGTGAGTAATCTAGCAGTAGGTTCCTTGGAAGGAGAAGCTAGAATCGAAATATTGAATGCCATTACCGAAGAGTCAGTTACTGAATTAATGCTTAGCAATAATATTATTCAATCTTTTAGTTTGGATGAAGAAGAAACAGAGCTAATCAATTGGTCTTTGAATGTACCAGATGATTTTATCATGCCTGTTATTATTAGAGTGTATGCTGCAAGTGGTAATCACACAGATGGTGAACAAAATATGTTGAGCGTCTTGACCAATAGAAGAATGCTTACGGCTACAAAAAGTATGATGCTCAGACCAAATTCAAAGCAAACTTTTGAATTTGAACATCTTGTTGAAAATATAAATGGAAATTCTCTTGAGTCTCATTCGTATCAAATAGAATTTACGAGTAATCCAGTTTGGTTTGCTATTAAAGCAATGCCTTATTTAAATTCTGTAGATCCTAATTATACAATGAGCCTAACAGATCAATTGTTTGCTAACACACTCTCAAGTTCAATTGTGAAGAAGTAC
>CALHKJ010000099.1 GCA_938033975.1 uncultured Saprospiraceae bacterium
ACAATCTTAGTTTCTTCTTTTTCTTTAATCATAGGTACTATACTTTTTGACCGTTATTGTAAAAGTGCAAAACTATAATTAGGTTTGCAACTATAATAATTATAGTAACAAAATTGTTATTAATATGAAAGCAATGATAATCACCGAATATGGTGAAAATGCCAAATTTGAACCCAAAGACATTGACAAACCTCAAATAAAGACCAATGAAATATTGGTTAAAATAGCCGCATCAAGTGTCAATACAGTAGATACAATGATTCGGAATATGGGACCTAATCTTCCTCTTTCGCCAGCTGCTCCCGCCTTACTTGGGATGGACTTTGCAGGAACGATAGAAGCCGTAGGAGAAGATGTAAATAATTTAAAGATCGGTGATGAAGTGTATGGTTGTGCTGGAGGCTTAGCTGATCTTCCAGGTACCTTGGCAGAATATATCGCGGCGGATAGTAATCTAGTTACTCTTAAGCCAAAGAATATTTCTATGAGAGAAGCAGCTGCCTTACCATTAGTAGCGATTACAGCTTATGAAGGACTTGTCAGAGCTGGAGTCAAAGCAGGTCAAAAAGTGCTTGTGCATGGAGGTTCTGGTGGCGTAGGACATGTCGCTATACAATTAGCCAAAGTAATGGGTGCTGAAGTCTTTTCGACTGGTGGAGGCCACAAGCAAATGGCTCTTATCGAAAGATTGGGGGCAACACCGATAAACTATAAAACAGAAACGGTAGAAAATTATGTCCAAAAATATACTAATGGTCATGGGTTCGATGTAGTTTATGATTCTGTAGGTGGGGTTAATTTGATCAACTCTTTCAATGCCACAAAGCTTAATGGACATGTAGCAACTACAGTGTCCCTTTTAGAATTGGATCTAACACTTGCTCACTTTAAAGGATTATCACTACATGTTGTATTTATGTTGATCCCAATGTTGCATAATCACAATAGAAAAGATCATGCTCACATCCTTAACGAAGTAGCTAAGATTATTGAAGCCGGTAACCTTACACCAATAGTAGATAACAATAAGTTCTCTTTAGAACAAATAGGTGAAGCTCATGCACTTTTAGAAAGTGGAAAAGCTGTAGGAAAAGTTGTGGTAGAGAATTGATTAATGATGAGTCGATTTCAGTCTATAAATACTGGATACAATAATACCTTCAAATATGGGGAATTGAGTATTGGCATAGTTGTTCCAATAGAGAACTATGCCAATGGCCCTATTCCTAAAATGGAAAACCACCTGGAAAGGACCAAGCTCATAGATCAGTTGGGATTCAAAGCCCTGTGGTTGAGAGATGTGCCACTTCATGTGCCTGCTTTTGGTGATGCAGGGCAGACTTTTGACCCATTCACGTATCTAGGTTTTCTTGCAGGGCAGACTGAGCAGATTGCTTTAGGAATATCAAGTATTGCCTTACCGTTACACCATCCTGTGCATGTTGCCAAAGCTGTCAATACTGTAGATCATTTATCACAAGGTAGAATTATTCTGGGTATAGCCTCAGGAGACAGGGCTGAAGAATATCCAGCGACAGGAATGGACTATGTGAACCGAGGAACTTCTTTCAGGCATTCATACCAATATTTGCGAGCCTCTGAAAAAGATTTTCCTCATCTCGATAATAATCAATTTGGAACTTTGAATGGATCGATGGATATTTTACCTAAGCCGTACGGTCCTAAAATCCCAATGTTAGTCACTGGATATAGTCAACAGTCTACAGAATGGATAGCAAAAAATGCTGATGGTTGGATGTATTACCCTAGGAGTTTTCAACAACAAGAATTAAAAATAAGAGAGTGGCGACAATTGATCAGTACTACGCAAAAGTATAGCAAACCTTTTATGCAACCTTTGTATATAGATCTTATTGAACAAAGTGACTTTAAACCACAAGGCATACATTTAGGAATAAGAACAGGGACTGATTTCCTTATAGAATATTTGCAAAGTGTAAAAAGTATCGGGGCTAATCATGTCGCTCTTAATTTGAGATTTAACAATAACAAAATAGAGGACACTTTAGAATTACTGGCCAAAAAAGTCCTTCCGCAATTTCATAATAATTAAAACTAGTGGAACTCATGAGTAAAACAATAATGATCACAGGAAGTACAGATGGTATAGGCAAACTCGCGGCTACTAAACTAGCTCAAAGTGGTCTTCAAATTATCTTGCATGGGCGCAACCCTGAAAAACTTTCTACTGTATTGGAAGAGATCAAGTCTACTACAGGTAATCAAAATATAACTGGGTATGTAGCAGACTTCTCTAACTTGGATGATGTAAAAAGTATGGTTGCTAAAATCAAAGAAGGAAATGCATCCATAGATGTCCTTGTAAATAATGCAGGAATATTCAAAACGGAAAACACTATTGCTGAAAATGGGATTGATATCAGAATGGTGGTTAATTATCTAGCACCTGTCGTATTAACCAATGGGCTACTTCCACTTTTGCAAAAGGGTAATAGTCCTCGAATTATCAATTTGAGTTCGGCAGCCCAAGCAACTGTATCTGCTACATCTTTTGCTAAAAATAGTAAGCTCTCACATAATGATGCATATGCCCAGAGTAAGCTAGCCATATTACTGTGGAGCTTTTACCTAGCGAAGCAACAACCAAATATTGTGACGATCGCTCTCAATCCAGGCTCGCTACTAAATACTAAAATGGTAAAAGAAGCGTACGGTAAGTTTTGGTCTTCAGCAGATAAAGGTGCGGACATTATTATTGATTTGGCAACTAATTCTGCCTACGATGATAGTAGTGGCAAATATTTTGATAATGACAATGGAGGTTTTGGCAGAGCCCACGTCGATGCTTATGACACAAGGGTAATTGAATATCTTATGTCACTAACAACTGAAATAATAAGCTAGACTTTCCAAATAAAATTATAGAAATGTATACTAAGAGCATATATCCAATAAACATAGTGCTGAGATGGACAAGAAGATACATCTACTTTTTTGTTCTCCTATCTGTGATTCCTGTCGTCTTATACGACCTCTTGGGTTGGAAGTGGTTGCACTTGCCTTGGCTACCTATAGGATTAGTAGGTACAGCGCTTGCTTTCATAAATGGATTCAAAAACAATGCTTCCTATGGGAGATTATGGGAGGCGAGAAAAATTTACGGAGGTATTGTAAATGCCTCGCGACTTCTCGCTACCATGGTCAATGATTTTATTACAAATCAGTTTGCTGATCAAAAGAAATCCGAATCTGAATTATTTGATTTACGAAAGTCGATTATCATGAGACATGTAGCTTGGATGACCTCTCTCAGACATGCTTTACGTCAAAAAAAATCTTGGGAGACTACAGCGAGTAATTCTTCTGATAAAGAGCATATGCAAACGATTAAGGTATACGAATATGATCATACCTTAAAGGAAGAACTTAATGGCTATATCACTAAACGAGAAATTGATCATGTACTAAGCATGAAAAACAAACAAGCCGCATGTCTAAGTCTACAGTCAAATCAGTTTAAGGAGTTAAGATTAGCTGGATTGATCGATGACTTTAGACATATGGAATTTAAGAATATGATCGGTGAATTATTCACGCTTCAAGGGAAGGCAGAACGAATAAAGAATTTCCCCTACCCAAGGCAGTTTGCGACACTTAATCTATTTTTTGTTTGGATCTTTGTTATCCTTTTGCCTTTTGGCTTGATGCACGAGTTTGATAAAATAGGCCAGTCCCTAACTATATCTACATCAGATGATTATCTATATGCTTTTATTGTTGATAATTTTGTATGGTTGACAATCCCATTTAGCATTGTGATCTCTTGGATATTCATGCTTATGGAACGGGTGGGGGATGTGTCAGAAAATCCGTTTGAAGGAATGAGCAATGACGTTCCTATTACGACCATGTCCCGAGGCATAGAAATTGATATCAGAGAAATAATAGGTGATAATAAAACACTTATTCCAAAAGGAGTTCCTCAAGTGAATGATACTCAGATGTAGTTAAAAAAAAGGAACCGGCAGCAACATAAAGTGAGTAATACAAAATGATTAACATTCGGATGTTGGACGTTGTTGTACAATGCCTGGATCTTTATAGAGGCACAAAATTAAATTTTGAGAAAAGAGAAGGATGATTTTAGATAAGACATTTATTTGCTAAAGTGATTTATGTAAGGAAAACAATATTTATTGTAGGAGATAACACTAAATATCAACAGGTATTGTCAAGTTATAAAGAGAACCGTGAAACAGAGCAATTGATAAAAAAGGTTTTTGGTGAAGTCCCCATGGGTTTATAAGAAAGAGTCAAAGCAGGGCTTAAATTATTGGTTAAATTGTATAAAAATAAAGATGACATAATCTATTTATATCGATTTACCATATATGCATTACATCGACCATCGGTTAATAGAATACAATTTAGATGAAAGCCAAGCGCCAACAATCATTTCAAATAAACTCAAAGGAAGAGTAATCAATAAAATACTCCAAGTTGACAATCCCATATTGGCATTCGCTACCCAGAAAATCACAAAAACTGACAACCAAACAAATGTTCCAGAGACTAAGACTGCTTTGATATTGTTGCCAAAAGATCTTGCATAAAACCAAAATACTAAAACCAATACAGCAGTTAATAGAGTATCCCAAAGCCCCCAAATAGAAAAAATTGAAACGTCCATTTCTGCAACACCCGACTTATTTTCGAAGAAAGATTTCACTCTTGGCATGACAAATAGAAAATAACGAAACACTTCAGAGATATTAACCCAAATACTTACAATCAAGGTAACAATTACAAACTGTTTAATATTAAATTTTTGATTAATCATTTTTACTCAATTAAAATGGTTTCCTTTATTGTTTTCATTATAGCTTCAGGAGTTTGCAACTTTGGTACAGACCGATATACAGCGATTGATTTTTCTAACTCTCCTATCTGATTCACCAAATCAATACTCCTATTTGTAAACTCAGCAAATCGCAAAAAATTTGGATCTATAATATTTTGATCAATTAGATAATCTATCTTCTTATTGCACCTGCAAGGATTTTTGGGGTTTGCTAATCCACACTTATCACTCATGAAATTCCTGATTTTCTCTCTTGAGCGCGAAAGTTTTTTCCTGAATGATGATGGACTAATTTTAAGAATTTCAGATCCTTCTATGCTGTTAAACTCTAATATCTCAGACAGTATATAAACCAATCTATCTTCAGGTTTCAGACAGAGCAACAAACCTTGAGTACAGCTAACTTTAACCTCTTCTTCTAACAAAGAAAGCTCTCCCAAATTAGTAGTATAATTCACAATATCGCTTTGTCCTGAATCGATTAGCTTAGCGTAATCATCAAATGGCATTGCAAATTCAATTGTCTTTTTCCCTTTGAAGTTAAGGAGGTAATTTGTTGCCACACGATAAACCCATGTCTTAAATTGACTTTGTTGTTTAAATGTGCTTAAATGAGTTACTATTTTGATTAATATATCTTGAGTTGCATCTTTAGCATCTTCAGGAAACAACAACATTTTTAACGATAAATTGTAAACTAAATCCTTGATCTCAGTTACAATCATCTCTAAAGATTCACGGTCTCCAGAATTTGCTTTCTCAACTATTTTATTTAGGTTCTTGTTCATATTCTCTAAATTAGACAGTTAGAGGTCATCGTGTGTGACATAATCAATAAAAAAATCCAAAGGCTATCAATAATCTGCAGTACAAACAGACAAAGTTCAGAAGAAAATGAAAGAATACTCAACCATATTAAATAACATCAGACGATATGTCAATCTGACAAGTGAAGAAGAAGAAAAATTTGTATCCATTATAAAAACCTCTCGGGTCAAAAAAAAGCAATTTATTATCCAGCCTGGTTTCGTTTGTCAGAGTAGAACTTATATCGTGGAAGGAGCATTTAGAGTTTTCTATTTGGATGATGAAGGAAAAGAACATACTGTAAGTATTGGTGTAGAAGATTGGTTTGTGACAGACTTTTTTAGCTATATCAATCAAGAACCAGCAATGAATTTTGCGGAAGCAATTGAAGACTCTGTAATCTTTCAAATGCGTCATAAAGACATTGAGCCTCTCTGCAAAGAAATTCATGGCTTGAGCGAATATTTTCGATTGACAACAGAAAAGGCATTCGCTTTTTCTCGAAGAAGAGTCATCTCCAGCATAAGCATGACAGCTGAACAGCGATATGATGAATACGCTGAGAAATACCCCCATATAATAAGCCGTGTCCCACAATATATACTTGCTTCTTATCTGGGGATGTCTCCTGAGTTTTTAAGTAAAATCAGAAAGCGAAAAATGACAAAATCTTGAACCAGTTCAAGAAGTTTTCCTAATCCAGTTCATTTTATTAGATCTATTTATACTTGAAATTTGTGATTATTATTTAATCATAAAAATATCAAGAAATGTCAGCAAAGACGATCACTTCCTATACGGAAGGGCTTAAAGAATTAAGGAACAATCTACAAGACATGCTTCCTTCTGATTCGTTACAAGTATTTGACAATGATGCGAAAAAAATGGCTTCAACGTTTAGAGAAATTCTAAAAGTTGGTCCAGGAAAAAAAGCACCTAATTTTACCTTATCCAATGCAGTTGGCGAATCTGTAAATCTTTACGACAGATTAAAAAACAATAAAGTCATTCTTGTTTTCTACAGAGGAACATGGTGCCCCTATTGCAATCTTGCATTGAGCCAATACTCCTCAATCAATGACGAAATTAAAAATCAAGGCGCTGAACTTATAGCCATTTCTCCTCAAACTCCAGATGAATCATTATCTATCAAGGAGAAAAATAATTTAGGATTTGAAGTTTTGAGTGATAATGGAAATTTGGTAG
>CALHKJ010000100.1 GCA_938033975.1 uncultured Saprospiraceae bacterium
TACTCATGGAACTGGACTTGCTGGTGATGCAATCACTAGTGGACTGGAAGTAACATGGACACAGAAACCAACAGAGTGGACCAATATGTTTTTCAAAAACCTATTTGAAAATGAATGGGAATTAACACAGAGTCCAGCTGGTGCAAATCAATGGGTTGCTAAGAGTGGAGTTGCAGATGTGCCTGATGCTTTTGATTCATCAAAGAAGCATGCTCCGATGATGTTGACAACCGATTTGTCTTTGCGTTTTGATCCTGCATATGAGAAAATATCAAGAAAGTTCTACGAAGATCACAGTGCATTTGAAGATGCCTTTGCGAAAGCATGGTTTAAATTGACACACAGAGATATGGGACCTAAGGTAAGATACCATGGCCCAGAAGTGCCTGCAGAAGAATTGATCTGGCAAGATCCACTGCCTGCAAGCGATGGACAAACAATAAGCGATGCAGATGTAGCTGACTTGAAAAAGAAAATTCTTGATAGTGGTTTGACTGTATCTGAATTGGCAGGAACAGCGTGGGCTTCTGCGTCGACCTACAGAGGTTCTGATATGAGAGGAGGCGCCAATGGGGCGAGAATTAGATTAGCACCGCAGAAGTTTTGGGCTGTAAACAATCCATCACAACTTGATAAGGTGCTAAAGGTCTATGATGAAATTCAATCTGGATTTTCTGGTACAGTATCAATAGCTGACCTAATTGTTTTAGGGGGTACTGCAGCAGTTGAAAAGGCAGCAGCGGATGCTGGATTTAGTGTTGATGTGGCATTCACTCCAGGAAGGGTAGATGCAACTCAAGAACAAACAGATGTGGAGTCATTTTCTTTACTTGAACCTCAAGCAGATGGTTTTAGAAATTATCTTAAAAAGAAATTCGCAGTTGATTCAGAGCACTTATTAATTGACAGAGCACAGTTATTGACATTGACAGCGCCAGAAATGACAGTGTTAGTTGGCGGACTTAGAGCTCTTGGAGTTTCGGTCAATGATTCAACAAATGGAATTCTAACTAATAAGCCTGGAGCTTTATCCAATGACTTTTTTGTGAATCTATTAGATATGGATATCAGTTGGAAGGCAACCAATGAAGAAAGAGAAGTTTTCATTGGTACTTCAAGATCTTCAGAAGATTTAAAATGGACAGCAACAAGAGCAGACTTGGTATTTGGTTCTAACTCTGTATTAAGAGCCATTGCAGAAGTTTATGCAAGTTCAGATTCTGCAGAAAAGTTTGTTAGAGATTTTGCCAAGGCATGGACAAAAGTGATGAACTTAGATCGTTTCGATTTGAAATAAGATGTATAATTGAAATTTTTAGGAGGCTTTCGTTTTATAAATGGAAGCCTCCTTTCTTTTGTAATAAATTTGACTTTTGACATTTCAAAGTCTGGCATCTGGTGTCTCGCGTCTCAAAGTCTCTCTTTTAATTTATGCTGCATCAACTCCCCAATCTGCTTTGCTCTTTGGATGGCAAGCGATGCTTTTTCTCCACTAAAGTTTTCAATGACTGTTTCTTCCCAAAGATTTATCCATCTTTCAAAATGCTCAGGCTTTATTGCCTTCATTCGATTGAGTTGAATGTGTTTTATCATAGGGTTGCCTTGATAATTGCGACTCCCCAAAAGAGTTGATTCCCAGAAGTTGTACATTATCGGAATGTGAACTTTCGTGTCTAGTTTTACTATTTCAATAAAGAATACCCCTATGAGCTCATCCTTCAATACTTTTGCATAGAACTTATCTACCAATAAAACAATATCATCTCTGTTTTGGATATCCTTCATTTCTCCTCTTTTGTTTTTTGTGAAAGGTAAGATCCTAAGTTTTGATTTTACCCTGCACAATTTTCTGCAAACTCGTATTATTAATTTTACTTTCAAGCCAGTCAATAATATTTAAATAAACGAATGCTCTTCTTTCGTAAGGATCAGCATCCAAGGCTTGGAATTTTGGAAGGTAGTTATTAAATATAGTTTTATGTTCTAGCTCTCCAGTGCTCTCAAGTTTTTTAAACATTTCGATTGCAATTCTAAGAAACTCTGAAATTCCTTTTGTGCGAGCAAAGAAATTAGAGGCGGTATTAATTAGATAATTCAATATGTCATAATTACTAAGTTCATAGTGACAGATTAGCTGTAATATTCTAGCGTAATTCTGTATGTCTTCTCTGAGCTTGTTGAGCTCGTTGTTCACAATCTTATTGATATAAAATAAAGCTTTGCTATGATTCTGATTTCCTAAATGTATCCAGGCAAATTTGAAATAAAAGATCATGACCTTGTGGTCATCTAATTTATAACTGTATCGATTGATACGATTCAATGATCGTTTCAATGTATCCTTAGCAGTGTCAAATTTACCGTTGAGTATAATATCATCTAGCCTTCCTGAATGAACATATAAGAAAGAGAGTATTTGTGAATTGTGATTAAATTTGGTGTAAGCTTTCTTACGAAAATGTTCAAATTTCTCAAGATACTTTTTGTGCGTAGAGCGATCTTTGATATGATTGGCAGTTGTCAATACATAGTGAAAACCTCTGAGATATAAATCTACATCTCTATCAATCATGGTTGGATTATTTTCGAATAGCTCTACCCATTCAATGGCGTATTTTATGCAAGATTCGAAGTCTAAAAGGATGTAGTTGTACCAAACTCTAGATTGTACATAAAATATCCTCTCCATAAGTCCAAGCGAATCCAAATCAAGATGATCAATTTGTTCGTGAAAAAATGTTCTGACTTTTTCTGCTTCCTCTTTTTTTCTTACGTGACCATGTTGTATATATTTTGCATGCATTTTGATTCGTAGGTTACTTAGCAAGACGAGGTGATTGGCGTCATTTTGAATGTCTTCACTTTCTTGCACAAGATCTAATGCTTTGTTTCCACCACTTCTTGTGATGTGTCTGTTCTCAATAAATTTTTCAAACTCCACTAAGGTCAACCTCATATAGATCAGATGATTTTTCTCAGCTAAGACTTTAGCCTTTTGGATAATTTTTAGTGCTTGCAAATAAAGTCCCTTGCCATATAAGATGTATGCATAATCGATATACTCCCTAACTTTAAAATTAGCTCTCTTTTCCTTATGTATCATTCTGAGACTTGCAATGATTTGAGAGTAGAGGTGTCTTTTTAGATTTGAGTATTTGCTTTTGGCAATGTTTCCAAGCTGCTTCAGTAATGCAGTTTCGTTCAACTCTTTTTGTTTATCCATCAAATCAAAAAGCTTCAAAAACATCAAATCTTCATTCTGTTGGATTCGCTTAGCATAAATCCTAAAATTCCTCTTTTCAGCCTTTGTTAGAGACTTAATTAGATTGTGTA
>CALHKJ010000101.1 GCA_938033975.1 uncultured Saprospiraceae bacterium
TCTAAACGACTCGATACGTACCTTCCCATTGGCAACATGTGCTTTGTTTTTCTTCTGTTCAAATACTCTCCACATATTATGACGTTCGTGAATTACACTTTCTCCATCTTTGTAAAAAACTGCATGTCCAAATAGACTTAAAGATTTTGGCCGTTTCCAAAAATCACCTCCCGATTTTTCATAAACCTTTTCCATGATTTCTCTTGCAGTCAATTCAACTTGCTCGGTATGTTTTTTCGAATTGTCATTTGCGCAAGCACAAACACAAAAGATCAATATGAACATCAATTTATTCATATGAAACTTCTAATTTTTGAATCTTTGGAATCATCAATACGATAATGATAACAGAAAAAATATGAAGGAATGAAACAATCAAAAAGACGGGTGAATATGACAAATTCTCTACCAACCAACCGATCACAGGTGCAAAAAGCATCGCTCCAAAACTTCCAGCAGAACCTGAGATACCCCACACACTCGCAGCATTTTTTGAGTCAAACAAATCTATTGGTATTGTAAACAAAGAGGACTGCTTAAATTGGGTGCTAAAAAGCCCAAAGGAAATGATGGCAATTGCCAAATAGGCTGAATCAATATACATACAAAAAAGAACAGGCAGAACACAGATTGCACCAATCCACATCACTAGTTTACGAGATCGATCCAAGCTCATACCACCTTTAATTAATCTAGTTCCGGTCCAACCACCAACAAAACTTCCAATGTCTGAAGCCAAGAATGGAATCCAAGCAAACATGCCGATCTGCCAAAGGTCAAAACCTTTTACATCTACCAGATAACTTGGCAACCAAAAAATAAAAAAATAGAAAACACCATCTGATACAAATCGAGATAAGGCAATCGCCCAAACTTCTTTGTACTTAAAATATTCCTTCCAATTCAGTTTAGAAGCAGTTTCATTTTCTTTGTGAATTTCTGATAAAAGTGCTTTTTCATCATCTTTAATCCGCGGGTGCACCTTTGGAGAATAATAAATATATTGCCACAAAATGAGCCAAATAAAACCAAGTGCTCCAGTAACTACAAAGGCCCAGCGCCAACCTACCCAGCTTATCAATCCTGCCATGATGATTGGAGCTAGTATCGCTCCTAAGCCAGGACCCATATTCAAAATACCAGTAGCTTTTGTTCTTTCTTCTTTTGGAAACCACTCTGAAATTGCCTTCATCGCCGTCGGATAATTGGCAGCTTCACCAATTCCGAGCAGAAATCGCATACCCAAAAAACCTAGAAATCCTCGAGCGAGGGCATGAGCCATATTTGCAATCGACCACCAGACTACAGCGATTGAAAAACTTTTCTTGATACCAATTCGGTCAACCAAATTCCCTGATATAAATTGCATCAATGCATAGGCAAGCAGAAAGGCAGAGACAATCCAACCATATTGGCTTTCTGAAATAGAAAGTTCTTCCTTAATATAAGGTGCAGCAACTGATAGAGAGGATCTATCTATATAATTAATTGTTGTAGCGATAAATATCGTCCCAATGATCCACCATCTAATATTCGACTTATCAGACAACTATTTTCTTGGATTCATTTTTTTATAATAAGTCCAACTTGTCTCATTTGGACTTGTAAATTCTGTAGGCGCATGACGATACTCCGGCTTAGTTTTTAATACATATTCTGTAAGTACCTTTGGCATTTGGTTATAATCTTTTTCCAATAATTTGTATCCAGCACCTTGGTACAACAACATCCCTGGCCTTTGACCCATCTCCATCCAAGGCAACCAAGGACCAATTCTTGTCCAGGATATTGTACACTCAGTAGAACTCACTGTAGGATCATTTAACTCTTCCTCTGAAACAAAAAACTGGAACAGTTCACCTGCCTCATACATATCTGATTGAGAATTTTCAGGATACTCTTTTGTAGTTAAGGGCGAAGGATATATTAGCAATACATCAGCATTCATACAAATCATATCTTTGCCCAATTTATTGTGATTGACGCCCCATTTTCCATACTTACCTTCAAGCATAAAATTTTGGTTTACTGGATCATTCCATACATGGAAGACCTTCACTGATTTCTCATTATAAGGATTATCGAAAGTTTCCAAAACCTCACCAGATTCCTTATTAATATACAATAGTACTTCTCGTGTGAGCAGTTGATAATGATTCTCCTCCACCTTATTGAGTCTTGCAATGTTGTACATTTCGTAGTCCATCAAGTGCTTATCTCTTTCCCCATTTACTACTCCATATATTTTTCCATTGGCGTAATAGATAACTTCTTCGTCTTTTGCCAAAGAACCCCTGACCTTAGCGAAAGCGATAAGATTATCTGCAGGATCATCTAGATCTAACATCATTGAATCAGATTGATTAGCACTTATTGATTCAGTTTTGTTTTGTGTATCTCTTTGTGCGGTACAAGAGAAGTTAAGTGTTACAACTAGAATGACAAGAATTTGAATTTGATATTTCATTTTCAAAATTGGTGATGATAAAATTTGGAAAGGGCATTCATTGTCGATGATGAATGCCCTTCCAATTAACTAAAAAAACTAATAATTTTTAAAAATCATATCCTACAGTAAGCAATATTCTTCGAGGAATCTGCATGGTTGCGAAACCCAAAGTATTGGTGAAATCTGGTGTAGCTTGTTTCTGAGCAAGAATGTCAGGACTTGTACTACCTAAAACCAATTGCTGAGGGTTTTCTCCTCCAAGTAGATTTTTAACTCTTACCCCTAGCTTTATTGCAGAATCATTTCCTAAAACATATCTACCATATAGATTACCATTCACAATGGTAAGATCAGGTGTTTCGTATAGATTCAATGCAGTAGCATATCTGCCAGCATAGTGGACTGCATCCAAGCCAACTCCAAAATACTTTGCATTGTAACCCAAGTTGAATGTCACAATCATACTTGGAGTATTCTGAACTTGATTGCCAGATACATTAACTCCATATAATCCATTGGCAGCATCTAGAGGATCTATCTGCAAGCCAAAATTATTATTGATGTCTAGTCCTGGCACATTTGGTGTATCTGGATTTTCATCATCATCTACAGACGGAATGGCAATCACAAAAGCATTACCATCTGCGTCATCTGCAAACTGTGAGCTTTGTAGCGTAAGACTCGCTCTTGCCAATAATCCTTTTACTGCCAACGGTGCATAAGTAAGCTGTAGCTCAGCACCTCTAACGTTATTACGTCCAACAGGTTTGTTGACAAAAGTTTGACCAATCGCTGGATCAGGATCAAATACACTTGCCACTCTATTAATTATTGAGGTATTGAATCCTGCAATGTCTATTCCTAAATCTCCAGCACCGAATCTAAAACCTAATTCCATATTGGTGACTATCTCGTCTTCTTCCGGCAAAGGCGTACTCAAACCAACAGATGGCAAAGAGAATGCTCTTACAAAACTGCCGTACACAGCAGTTCTTTCTGCCAGTAGATAATTCGCTCCTATTGAAGCGGACCAATTACCAAAATCAAGTTCATTTTCTATCAATGTTTCTGGTGCGTAGTCAACTCCTCCTACTACATCTGGGTCATTGTTGAAAAATCCAGTCATTTGATCATATCTAAAACCTACATTCAAACTTAGCTTTTCATTGAAAACCATTTCATCACCTATGAAGAAAGATGTAACAGCCTCTTCTTGATGAGAGCTGGTACTTGATAATGAAAATATGGTTGGAGGTGGTGTACCTGGAGGTCCAAACCATCCATAAGTTGGTCTTGGATTTACATCAGCAGTATACCAATGAAGTCCACCAAAACGATCGTAAGTTCCGGAACCTCTGTAGAAACCCGCATTCAGGTAATGCTTTGAATTTCCATTGTCAATTGTATATTGAAATCTAGTTTCACTTAAAAAATCAGAAATATCACCTATCGAGTTTGCGTTCAATCTTAAAATTCTAGAATCGGCTGAGTAAAAGCTTGAGAAAGTAATCTCATTCTGATCTCTCCAATCATAATTTTGGATTCTTGATTTGTGAACTAAGGTCAAATTATCTGTAAGACCAATTGACAAAGATACGCCCAGCATTCCACCAACTACCTCTTCTCTATTATCATTTGCCTGATTCTGAGTAATTGTGTTTCCATTTACATCCAATACTTCACTCGAAGGAGCAAATGCACTACCAAACAAAGTTGATTCAAAATCTAATTGACTATTGTTTGCATAATATGTATTGGCAGTAGTCCATCCATCCGCTATTTTTCTTGCCCCTAAATCATATGGAGCATCGGTTAGGTTATTGAACTGATTATTACCACAGGAGCCATAGACTCTAAGATCAATTCTTTCTGACAAGTTAAAATCAATATTTCCACTCACTTGAGTTCCACGATCTTTAACCGCCCATTCTTTATAGCCTGAGTCAACCAAATTGTATCCACCAACACTAAATCTAATCTTATCACCAATAGGACCTCCAAAATGAAAATCAATTCTATTATCAAGGCCATCAGCAGTAGGTAGGTCATCACCTACTATCTTATTGAATGTAGTAAAAGATACACCACCTCCAAACTCATCGCCTCCAGATCTTGAAATCATATTTACCGCACCTGCTCCTGCAGCACGTCCAAATAATGTTGCTCCACTTCCTCTAACTACCTCTACTCTTTCAATTGTTTTATCCAGCCCAAGAAATTCCACAGTACCTGCAGATCTTGAGGCAAAACCAGATAAAGGTAAACCATCCAACATGGTTGTTACATAAGTATTACCAGATGGAAATCCTCTAATATTATAATTTGATTTCCTTCCTTGACTATTCTCCACTGTCACTCCAGGGACTGCAGTAATAGCTTCAGCTATGGATTCCGGTTGTATCGAAGTCAATTCTTCAGCCCCAATACTGGTTATGGCTGTTGTTGTTTGAATTTTTCGAACCGGTTGTCTGGTCGCAGTTACAACCAGCTCGTCCAAAATTGCGGAGTCGGACGACAATCCAATATTCATTAGATCATCTTGACCAACTGTCACGGTTCTCGATTTTTGCCCTACATAGGTAATTAATAGTCTATCACCATCCTTTGCATTGATTGTGAACTTTCCGTCGGTATCTGTTACTGTTCCATTTGTTGTCCCAACGACAACAACTGTTGCACCAATAAGCGGAGTACCGTCATCCCCGATTATTTTCCCACTGATTTGAGCACTTAATTGAAAACCTAATGCTGAGAATAGCATTAATAAAATAAGTTTTTTCATGGTTAAAGTATAATTAGTTTAAAACATATTCAGTATAAAATTAATCTTGATAAATATAATTAATTAAGTTTATTAACTATTAATTAAATTAACTATTTTTAAGAATAATTAAATAAAATAGATGGAACTTAAAATTTTCCCCAAACATACAGGAGTTTGGGAAGGCACTTATACAAGAATAAATCCCGATGGGACTGTAAGAGATAAATGGAATTGCAGGTTGACTGTTAGATTTGAAGGCGAAAATCAATATCACCAAGTAAATGAATACATGTGGGATGACGGACATTACGAATGTTTGGACTTTGGAGTGTGCGAATTCAATGAAAAAGGTGAACTCATATTTGACAACCCTAGGATTTACGGCAAAGCATGGGAAACCAACAATAGTATAGTATTGACATGGAATTACAAAGACAGAGAGGGATCAAGTCTCTATGAGATTATTGATCTAATAGGCCCAAAGGAGGAGCATCGAATCAGAGTTTGGAAATGGGCACAGGGAGATGAATTTCAGGGCTTGACAATGATTGATGAGCGAAAAGTAAAAACGGTTGAAGAGATTGATCCTCAATTTTGGATTGACCTACCAAATGTTCGCACCAATGGACAACCATCAAGATCTGATTCATAAATATTAGAAAATGGGAATGACAATAACAGAAAAAATAATGGCCAAAAATAGTGGCCGTGACCATGTAAAACCTGGTGAACTTGTATGGGTGGATGTAGAATCTGTCATGACAATGGACTATTTGGGTAAACAATGTTTTACAAAATTTAGATCTCTTGGTAAGACGGAGGTCTTTAATAAAGACAAGGTTATATGTGTTTCCGATCATCTTGTACCACCTCCAAACCAAAAGTTTGCAACCATGCTCAACGAATGGAGGGAGGTAGTCAAAGAACATGATATCACACATTTTTACGATCTAGGACGTCAGGGTATTGCCCATCAAATCATGG
>CALHKJ010000102.1 GCA_938033975.1 uncultured Saprospiraceae bacterium
TTCAACATTATCATTTGAATAATAAAAGAAGCTGGCAACGGCTGATAGCAATAGCAAAGCAGCAGCTCCACTTATCCTGCGCACTAATTTTTTGTAAGACTTATTTTCTTGAACCAAGGATTTATTATCAAGCATGGTTTCTAATCTATCCCAGCTTGAATCTTGCGGTGTAGGATTTAATCCATCTGCCGCTTTTCTAAAAGGTCCAAATCCATTATTCTCTTGTGTCATGATCTATATTGGATGTGTTGTTTTTTTTTATTTAAAATCTCTTTGAGTCGCTTTTTTGCTAGAATCAATTGTGATTTACTCGTGTTGATGCTAATATTAAGCGTCTCTGCAATTTCTCTATGTTTATATCCTTCAATTACATAAAGGTTAAATACAGTTCTATAACCTGTTGGTAACTCGTCTAAGACTTCAAGCAACTCATTGTATTCTAATATTTCAACAATGGATTGCTCCGAATATTCCAATTGTTTGGCGTCATCAATTTCAACCATCAACATCTTTTTCTTCCTGATAGCCATCAGGCATTCATTAACTGCGATGCGTCTCATCCATCCTTCAAAACTTCCCGAACCGCTATAACTATTGATATTATTCATGATTCTGAAGAAACTTTGGATCATTGCATCTTCTGCTTCGTCCCTCTTTTTCATATATCTCATGCAAATCCCAAGAATATATGAACTGTAATTGTCATATAATTCTTTTTGCGCTTGGCGTTCGTTATTTTTGCATGCTGATATGAGGGCAAGTTTTTCCAAAATCAGTGTTTATTAGATAGATGCGTGTAACGACTTTTTTGGTGTACGCTTCCGCAAATTTTTATTAATATATTCAATTTAAGAGATTTTTATGGATTTATCCACGACCTATAGTCCCAATGAAGTAGAAGAAAAGTGGTATAGCTACTGGGAGAACAAAGGATATTTTCATTCCGAGCCGGATGAAAGAGAAGCTTTTAGTATAGTAATTCCTCCACCCAATGTAACAGGTGTTTTGCATATGGGCCATATGCTAAACAATACAATCCAAGATATCCTTATCAGAAAGGCAAGATTGGATGGTAAGAATGCATGTTGGGTGCCAGGTACAGATCACGCCTCTATTGCTACAGAAGCCAAGGTTGTGAAGATGCTTCGTGAGCAAGGAATCAAAAAGTCTGACCTAAGTCGTGATGAATTCTTAAAGCATGCTTGGGATTGGACTGATAAATATGGTGGCATCATATTAAAGCAATTGCGAAAATTAGGAGCAAGTGCAGATTGGGAACGGACATCGTTCACCATGGATGAAGTAAGATCAAAAGGTGTCACCAAGGTATTTGTTGATCTGTATAACAGCAATAAGCTTTACAGAGATTACAGAATGGTCAATTGGGACTGTGAAGCAAAAACAGTTTTGTCCAATGAAGAAGTGATCTATAGTGATGAGAATTCAAAACTATATCATGTAAGATATCAGATTGAAGGTACTGATGAATGGCTCACAGTTGCAACTAAAAGACCAGAGACAATAATGGGTGATACAGCAATTGCTGTCAACCCTAAAGACGAAAGATATACGCACTTGCAAGGAAAGAGAGCAATTGTGCCATTGGTTAATAGATCTGTTCCAATCATCTTTGATGATTATGTTGATATGGAATTTGGGACGGGTGCATTGAAGGTTACGCCTGCTCATGATCCGAATGATTATGACATAGGAAAACGACATGATCTAGAAGTGATCGCTACTATTGATGAAGATGGAAGCTTGAATGAAAAGGCTCAAATACACATTGGTGTCGATAGATTCAAAGCAAGAAAATTAGTAACTACAGATTTAGAAGAAGCAGGTAACTTGGTGAGCGTAGAAGATTATACCTCAAGTATCGGAAGGTCGGAAAGAACCAATACGGTGGTCGAGCCAATGATGTCCCTTCAATGGTATGTCGATATGAAAAAATTGGCCGAGCCTGCATTGAATAGCGTAATGGGAGACGAAGTTGAATTTTTTCCAAAGAAATTTAAGAACACCTATCGTCATTGGATGGAAAATATCCGAGACTGGTGTATTTCTCGTCAGCTTTGGTGGGGACATAGAATTCCAGTTTGGTATTATGGTCAGGAAATGTTTGTCGCGGTTACTGTAGAAGAAGCTTTGGAGCAAGCTAGAAAGAAATTAGATAAGCCTGATCTTCAGATTTCTGATTTGAATCAGGAGGAGGATGTGTTAGATACTTGGTTCTCGTCATGGTTATGGCCGATAACTGTTTTCAATGGATTCGATGATCCAGAGCAATTGGCATATTACTATCCAACCAATGTTTTAGTAACAGGTTGGGATATCATTTTCCTTTGGGTAGCGAGAATGGTTATGGCAGGTTACGAGTGGGAAAAAGAAAAACCATTCAAGCATGTTTACTTTACAGGGATGGTAAGAGATCAGAAAAGGAGGAAGATGAGCAAGTCTCTAGGGAACTCTCCTGACGCTTTAAAACTCATTGAGGACTTTGGAGCGGATGGTGTAAGATTTGGGATGTTAAGTTCTAGTCCAGCAGGAGGAGATTTGTTGTTTGATGATAAGTTATGTGAGCAAGGAAAGAACTTCTGTAATAAAATGTGGAATGCTCTTAAATTGATTAAAGGGTGGGATATTGATGAGAGTCTTCCGATGCCAGTGAGTAACAAAAAAGCCATTGAATGGTTTAACTCGCTTACAGCAAAAGTTCAGCAGG
>CALHKJ010000103.1 GCA_938033975.1 uncultured Saprospiraceae bacterium
GAATAATCATGTGATTTCACACAATTACTTTGGTTACAGACCATTGTTGGGTTCAAATGGAGGAGAGACTTTGAGAGTAGGCACGAGCCATTATTCTCTTTCAAATTCAAATACCGTTGTTGAAAATAATTATTTCGAAAGATGTGGTGGCGAGCTTGAAATTATCTCGAGTAAATCATGTCAGAATACTTTTAGGAATAACTGCTTTTACGAATGCCAGGGTACTTTGACTATGCGTCATGGAAATGAAACCTTGGTAGAGAATAATTATTTCTTTGGAAATCGTAGACCGAATACCGGCGGCATCAGAGTAATTAATGAGACCCAAACAGTTAGAAATAACTATATGGAAGGTCTTACAGGTAGTCGTTTTAAAGGTTCGCTTGTTGTCATGAATGGAGTACCAAATTCTCCATTGAATAGATATTTCCAAGTTAAAGATTCGGATGTTAGTAATAATATAATTAAAGATTGTGATCACAGACAGTTATGTGCAGGTAGTGATGAAGAAAGGTCAGCTACACCGATTAATACAAGCTTCAGTAACAATCTTTTTCTACATGAATCAGCGGATAAGATCTTTACTATTTATGATGATGTGAGCGGAATTGATTTTGATAAAAATGTATTGGGTTCAAATCTTAATTTTCCTAATGATGGGAAATCTGACATCGAAAGAGGTTTTGAAAAGAAAAAGGTAGCTCTTAAAGAGGGAGAATATAATTATAAGAACGGGAATGATGTTGTTGGACCAAACACAAAAAATCCAATGCCATCAGCATCAAATACTGGAGTGAATTGGTACCCAAAGAAAGATTATCTCATCAATTTTAGAACTGGTAAAACCATTAAAGTAGCGCCGGGAGAAAATACAATTTTTGAAGCGATGAAAGATGCTGAAGAGGGTGATATTCTAGAATTGTCTGGTGGGGATTATCATATGACAAGGACTGTATTTGTGGACAAGACAGTTACCATTCGTGCAAAAGAAGGTGTGGAAAAGCCTGTTGTTACTTTTGAGCGATCACCTTTATTATCTATTGAAAATGAAGGCTCTTTGGAGCTTGAAAATATTCGTGTAAGCGGAAAAGAATCTGCTGATTATTCAGGTAATGCTGTTGTAAGAACAAGCAGATATTCGATGATCAACAATTATAAGTTTTTTGTGCGGTCTTGTGAAATTGAAGACTTAGATGTGAATCATAGTTTCAATTTTTTAAAGGTTTATAAAAACACATTCGCTGACTCTATTATCATAGAGAATACAAACTTTACAAACATTACAGGGCATGTAATGAACATGGATAAAGAAATTGATGATATAGGAATTTATAATGTGGAAGATGTAGTGATTAACAATTGTAAATTTAAAGATATCGGTGGTAGTGCTATGAAGCTTTATAGAGGTGGAAGAGATGAGAGTACTTTTGGTCCGAGAGTGTGGTTGAGTAATACTGATCTAGAAAATGTAGGTCATGACAAAAGAAATAAAAATGATTCGGCGCTTCATATTCATGGGGTTCAACATGCAGAGTTTGATAATTTGAATATTACAAATTCCAAGAAGATTCATATGCATCTTGTTGTTGGTGAGCCTGTCATCAAATTGAATAATTTGAAGCTTGTAAATAGCGAAGAGATATATTCTAATAGTACTGAGTATTCATCATCTAATATTACAGTAGAAGGAAATGAATAGCAGTATAGTTTTCATATTGACCCTTTGTCTTTTGAGTACTTGTTTGGAGGCTCAGCGACCTTGTCTGACCTTAACTGAAGAGGGAGTTGCAAAGGTGCAGGAAGGGATAGGAATTTCTGCTCTTTTTGATACTAAACTAGAAAGTATCAAGAAGGAGGTGGATCAACAGATAGAGCTAGGTTTTGATGTCCCTATTCCAAAAGATATGGCTGGAGGATATACGCATGAGCGACATAAATTTAATTATAAGCTGATGCACAAGGCTGGTAATTTGTATCAATTTACTGGCGATGAAAAGTATGCAAAGTTTGTTAAGGATATGCTTTTTGTTTATGCAGAAATGTATCCAACACTTCCTGTCCATCCGACTCAAAGATCGTATGCTACAGGCAAAATATTCTGGCAATGTTTGAATGATGCCAATTGGTTGGTATTCACAAGTCAGGCATATGATTGTATATATAATTATTTAAGTGCTGATGATAGAAAAGTGTTGGAGAAGGACCTTTTTATTCCTTTTGCAAATTTCTTGTCGGAAGATAATCCAAGGTTTTTTAACCGAATACATAATCATAGTACTTGGGCTAATGCTGCTGTTGGATTGATGGCATTGGCAATGAAAAATGATGAATTATTGGAAAAAGCACTCTATGGTTTAAAAGATGATGGGATCAATCCTTATGAATTGGATAATGATGGAGGATATATAAAGAAGGAAGGAGTATATCAGGCAGGCTTTCTGGCACAACTTGATTATTCATTTTCTCCAGAGGGATATTTTTCTGAGGGACCATACTATCAACGATATGCTATTTTTCCTTTTTTAGTTTTTAGCCATGCATTGGAGAATAATAAACCAGAGCTAAAAATATTTGAGTATAGGGATAACATTTTGCAAAAGGCAACTATGGCCTTGTTGCATTTGACAGATCCGCAAGGAAATTTCTTTGCCATTAATGATGCGCAGAAAGGAATGAATTTTAGATCATATGAATTGGTGACAGCGGTTGATCTTATGTATTCAATAAGTGGAGATGATCTATTGCTTGATTGGGCAGCTGCTCAAAACGATATTGCATTTAATGAGACAGGTTTTATAATGTCTGAGAGTTTGAAAGATTATAGTCCTAAATCAATTGGGAAAAAATCTGTGTTTTTCGGTGATGGAGTTGATGGTGATGAGGGAGGTATAGCAGTTATGAGAATAGATGATAGCGAAGCATTGTTTAAATTTTCAGCACAAGGAATGGGGCATGGTCATTTTGATCGACTTTCTTATTCGTTGTTTGATGATGGTGGCGAGGTCTTGCAAGATTATGGTGCTGTGCGATGGGTAAATTTGGATCAAAAAGGAGGTGGAAGATATCTTCCTGAGAATAAAACTTTTGGGAAACAAACGGTTGGACATAATACGATTGTGGTGAATCAAAAATCACAATATGAATCGAGTGTAAAGAAGGCAGAAGAGCATCATCCAGAATTATATTATTTGGATTTGGAGAGTAGTCAAGGAGTCAATATGGTGAGTGCGGTAGAAAATAATGCTTACGCAAATGTGGATATGCACAGAACAGTAATCATGTATGCAGATCCAGCTTTTGTCAATCCTTTACTGATTGATATTTTTTCTGTGAAATCTGATGAAGCTTCAGACTTTGATTTGCCATTTTGGTATCAGGGACATTTTATGAAAAGTAGTTTTGATTGCGAGAAGAATGGTTCAAGTTTGACTCCGTTGGGCGAGGATCATGGGTATCAGCACATATGGAAAGAGTCCTCATGTAAAGTTGAGGATGAAGAATATAGTTTCAACTGGTTTGCCAACGAAAAGTTTTATACAATTACAGGGGCTACGGAAAAAGGAGACGAGATAATAATGGGTCGATCTGGTGCCAATGATCCGAATTTCAACTTACGAAGTGATCCAGTATTGATTCATAGAAAAAGTGGTAGAGAATCAGCTACATATTTTAATGTTATAGAGTCACATGGTAAGTATAGTAGACTAACAGAGATACCTAATCAACCATTTGGTCAAATTGAAGAAATGAGTGTTGATTATGCGGATGAAAGATATGTTGTGTGTTCTTTTGCAAATACTGAAAATATTTGGCAGATTTATTTTTCTTTGCAGGACAATGGTCCAAAGAGTATTCATAAAATCACGGTAAACGGAAGTCCTATAACATGGGACGGGGTATATAAAATTGTAAAATCAAAAAAGTAATACAAATGAGTTTTAAAAGTCACGATGAAATAAAAGCAACCAAAGCTTATTGGATAGACGAGGAGACGGAGTGGGAGCCTGTACAAGAAGGTTTGTCAAGACAAATCATGGGTTATGATGGAAAAATTATGTTGGTAAAAGCAAAATTTGAAGTTGGAGCAGTGGGTAATTTGCATAAGCATTATCACTCTCAAGTTACCTATGTAGAAAGTGGTGAGTTTGAAATGACAATCGGTGATGATGTTCGTATTATAAAGCATGGGGACTCTTATTATATTCCGCCTCACGTAATGCATGGCTGTGTTTGTAGAAAGCCAGGAATATTGGTTGATATTTTTAGTCCTGCAAGAGAAGACTTTTTAGGGCATGAACAATTAGATTTAGAATCATGGCCACAACAATAGGAGGAACAAAAGTAGGTGGATTAAGGTGGTGGATTATCGGGTTGATATTCTTAGCTACCGTAATCAATTATATTGACAGAACTGCATTTGCCTTGCTTTGGCCTGATATGGGTGCGGATTTGGGTATGGATAATACTGACTATGCATTGATGTTAAACATATTTATGTTTACTTATGCATTTAGTAAATTCTTCTCTGGTAAGCTATATGATATTATAGGTACTCGACTTGGATTTGTTGTATCTATTGTTGTTTGGTCAGTAGCTGCTGGTTTTCACGCATTGGCAAGAGGTCTTGTATCCTTATCATTGGTTCGTGGATTGCTAGGACTTGGTGAAGCAGGGCTTTGGCCCGGTGCTGTAAAAAATAATGGGGAATGGTTTCCTGTAAAACAACGGGCACTTGCGCAGGGTATATTTAATTCTGGTGCATCAATTGGAAATGTAATTGCACCGGTTGTGATTGTATGGCTCTATGCTCAATTTGGCTGGAAATCTACTTACATTATTTTAGGAGCTGTTGGATTGTTGTGGGTTATTCCTTGGTTTATATTCAACAAGGCAAAACCTGAAAACCATCCTTGGATTACTGACGCTGAGAAAGATATGATTCTTAATGATAGAATTGAGAACAATGATGTGGCAGATGATGATGCCAAGAGTTTGAGTGTAGGAGAAATCCTTAGTCACAAAGAACCATGGGGTATTTTGTTATGTAGATTTTTTATTGAACCAATATGGTGGTTCTTTGCAGGTTGGATGCCAATCTACTTGAATTCAAAATTTGGCTTGAGCATAGAAGAGATTGGAAATACCATGTGGATTTCTTACTTAATGGCTGCAGCTGGTGGAATTTTAGGGGGCATATTTACCGAAAGGTTGATAAAAAACACCAATGTAAATACAGGAAGAAAAGGAAGTATCATTGTAGGAGCCTTATTGATCATTATTGGTTTTGTTGGTATCATTACGATGGTAAACGATTCGAATTTCATGCTCTTTATCTATCTTGCGGGGGTAGTACTATTTGGCTTCCAGTTTGCAATTGGAAACATACAAACTTTATCTAGTGATTTATTTAAAGGACCGTCTGTAGGAACTTTAGCTGGAATGGCTGGAATGGTTGCTGGATTTTCTCCAATGATCATGAATTGGTTTGTAGGTAGAATAACTGAAGGAGGATCATATACTCCTGCATTAATAGTAATTACCGCATCGGTAGTATTAGCTGTACTGGCTATACTTGTGTTAATAAGAAAAGTACAATTAGTAGAATTAAAATAAATTTAAAACAAAACATAAAACAAAAAGTAGATTATGAACAAAGGAAGAATAGCAATTGTAACTGGTGCCACTGGAGGTATTGGATTGGAAGTAGCAAAGAGATTAGGGAAAGATGGTTACACAGTTGTTGTAAATGGTATTAATCATGAGGAAGGAGCTGCTAAAGTTGCAGAGCTTGTTGCTGATGGTTACGATGCAGAGTATTGTGGATTTGATGTAACTGATGAAGAAGCAGTAACATCGAACATCAAAAAAATTGGTGAGAAGTATGGAAGAATCGATGTACTTGTAAATAATGCAGGTGGACTTGGTGGAAGATCAAGATTTGAAGAAATGACAACTGAGTTTTTCAGAAAGGTTATGGCTTTGAACTTGGATTCCGTATTCTTTGCTTCAAGAGCAGCTATACCTTACTTAAAGAAAGGAGAGCATCCATCAATCATCAACTATACATCTAATGCAGGATGGAATGCTGGTGG